>WAOW01000001.1 GCA_015521085.1 Candidatus Thermodiscus eudorianus | reverse complement strand
GGACCCTCTGGCCCCGGGCTACTGGGGGACCCTCCCCTGGGGGACCGTGCGCCTCCTCAAGGGTGTCTTGGTTTGAAGGGGGAGTGTAGGGGCCTGGAGAGGAGGGCTTATGAGGTTATGAGTACCCCGGTTGTGTCGATCCAGCCCGATTCTACGCTTGAGGAGGCTAGCAGGGTTATGTACGAGAGTAACGTTGGTAGCGTTGTCGTGGTTGAGCCCGGGGGGAGGCTGGCTGGGATACTTACCAGGAGGGATGTGTTGTACCTGGTGGCGTCGGGGGAGGCTAGGAGGAACCCGAGGGTGTCGACTGTAATGGCTACCAGCGTCATAACGGGGAGCTTGGACGAGGAGCTCTCCAGCATCCTATCCAAGATGAAGACTGCCGGGGTCAAGCACGTGGTGGTAGTAGACGAGGAGGACAAGCCTATAGGGGTAGTGAGCATGTGGGACGTGCTCATGTCCGTCGCGAGGGAATGCCTAATGGACGACTACTAGCCCCCAACTAAACCCGGGGCTCGGCGGAGAAGAGGGTCCCTCTACCCCGTGGGGTGAGCGCTGTTGAACGTGCTTGTATTGGGTGGGTGCCGGTTCATAGGATACGATGCTGCTCGAACCCTCGCGGAGAGGGGTTATCGCGTGTCCGTCCTCGACGATAGGAGGTGTCCTGGGCCCGTTGAGGGGTTAGAGGTCCATAGGGCCGGGCCGGCTAGCGTGGGTTTACTGGACTATGTTAGGGGTGTCGATGTCGTCGTAAACGCCTATGAGTTCGAGGGCGTGAACGAGGCTAGGATGAGGACCGGCGATGCGTATAGGGCTAACGTCGAGCTCGCCTACAGGATACACGAGGCCGTGATCGGCTCCAGCGTCGAGAAGGTTATACACCTATCCACGGCCGCCGTCTATGGCGAGGCGGAGCACACGCCAATACCCGAGAGCCATAGGACCCTCCCCGTCAACTGGTATGGTGCTAGCAGGCTCGCAGGGGAGACTATAATATACTCGCTCTACACCGAGAGGCGAGTCCCCGTCGTCGTACTGAGGGTGTTCAACGTCTACGGGCCCGGGGAGTGGCTGCGAAATAATCCAGGTGTCGTGTATGAGTTCATAACAGCGGCCCTGGGGGGAGGCTATATTAGATTGGAGGGTGGTGGGGGCCAGGTGAGGGATTTCGTGCACGTGATAGACGTCGTGAGGGCTGTCGAGGAGTCTATGGACCTGGCCCCGGGAGTCTATAACGTGGGGTCGGGGAAGGGCGTGTCCATAAGGGACCTCGCCGACCTCATAGTCAGGATACATGGGGAGCCTGTCGAGGTCGTCATAGCGAACCCGAGGCCCGGCGACGTCTTGAGAAGCATCGCTGATATAGCTAAGATAACGGGAGCCTCCAGGTGGAGACCCCTCGTACCACTAGAGTATGGGCTTGAGAAGCTATACCAGCTATACAGGGAGAAGCTATCCACGGCGGCCCGATAGGGCCCGGCAGACCTCTCCCTCCAGGCCCCTAACCCTCCTATACAAGGCGCCGACGACCCGGCTGTTCACATACCTCCCATGGGGCCTCAACGCCCCGGAGAAGGTCTTGGGTATGTGCAGCAACTCGTGCAGCAGCGTCTTCAGCTTCCCACGGCAGTCGAGGCTATCAAACCTCTCCGAGACCACCTCTATCACATACCCGGGCTCTAGGCCCGCGACAATCCAGGGCCTCGGCAACCCGTAGATCCTGGCCACCACCCTCGTGGAGGAGCCTCTACTCCTCACGCAGTGGATCCTAGACGGGTCTATGTGTGGGAGTAGCCCCATTGATAGTATGAGTTTAATGGCCTCGCAGACGTCGTCGGCCCTCTCGTAGCGTACCCTAGGCACTAGAGGGACCCTCCGGGGCCCTACAAGACCCTTCCAAGGGCTAGCGAGGCTATCATGGCCCCGTAGATGTTTAGCGTGACCGGGTCGGTATCCACTATTACCTTGTCGATCTTGACCTGGCCTAGGCTGGCCTTTAAGAGGAGGTCCCTGTAGTTGTGCTCGTCGACCCCGGCGATGTACGCCAGGTACCTGGAGCTGGGCCTCGCCCTGGCCACCTCGTCCAGGGGACGGGCTGGTGTGCCTGTTAGCATGCTGTGGTAGAGGGCCGCCGCCTCTATGGATGGCGTGTAGAGGAGTCCCTCGTAGCCTCCCTTGGAGGCCAGCTCTATCTCCCTGGAGTACCTGGATTCAACCCACTCTAGCGCCTCTGGCAGGGCCTCCACCTCGCTCCGAACCCTCTCTTCCCGGGCGCCCAGGAGGCGGGGCCTCCAGAGGAGTGACGCTACCATCATCGTCATGAGGGGGTACTCGCCGGGTACCGTGATCCTTTTGGCGCCTGTCTGGTCGAGGGTCTCCTCGACGGCCGGGTGCATCTCGGGGCCTACAACGTAGGCTTCTAGTCCTAGCGCCGAGGCCGCCATTGCAACGTTCACGACTCTAACATCCCTATCGCTGGAAGTGTATGCTATCACGGTGCCGGTCTCCCGGTATGGTAGTATATGCACGCTGGCCAGGGCGGCGTGGGCTAGCGTGGTCCTCAGCCCGGCGTGTAGTAGTGTTATATAGAGTATGTGGGCCGCGGGCTTCGCGTCCCAGGTGTAGGTTATTATCGCGTCGTCCCGTATGGGGGGTCCCTCTAGCCTCCTGGCCTCCCTAATCGCCTCTAGTATGGCTTCCCTCGCTGTGTTAGACGAGTGCAATGTCGAGCGCCCTGCAACAGCTACATTCCTCCCGGCGGGGGTCCCTCCCGAGCCTTGGTATTAGCTTGTAGAGGATTTCCCTGGCCCTGGATACGTTCTGCTTCATTATCCTCTCGACCTCCTCGGCCGTGACCGGGTGGTCGGCCCACACGTCGTAGTCGGTCACCATGGCTAGGGTGGCGTAGCATATCTGGGCCTCGCAGGCCAGGTTCACCTCGGGGACGAGTGTCATGCCTATTATGTCGGCTTTGAACACGTCCTTCCACACCCTGCTCTCGGCCCTAGTCGAGAACCGGGGGCCCTCTATGCAGACGTAGGTCCCCTTGTCGTGGACCGGGTAGCCTAGGCTCCGTGTAGTCTCTACAATCTCCTTCCTTAGGTCTTCGCAGAAGGGGTCCGCCATGCTCACGTGGGCAGTCACGGGCCCGTCGAAGAACGTGTACTTCCTCGACTTGGTCATGTCGATGAACTGGTCCGGGACAACAAAGTCGCCGGGCCTATAGTCCATCCTCAGGCTGCCCACCGCCGACACGCTCACAATCCACTTTACCCCGAGGCTCTTCAAAGCCCATATGTTGGCCCTGTAGTTTATCATGTGGGGCGGGATCCTATGCCCCCTGCCATGCCTGGGCAGGAAGGCCACCGGCACACCGGATACCTTGCCCACGGTTATGAAGTCGCTCGGCTCGCCATAGGGCGTGTAGACG
This sequence comes from Candidatus Thermodiscus eudorianus, assembly GCA_015521085.1. NCBI lineage: Archaea > Thermoproteati > Thermoproteota > Thermoprotei > Acidilobales > Acidilobaceae > Thermodiscus > Thermodiscus eudorianus (SeqCode). The sequence continues at coordinate 106,528 of WAOW01000001.1, read as the reverse complement.
CGGACCTCAACGGGATCCTCCACAATGCCAGGATCATATAACCCGCTGCCACCGATTATACCCACGAGGGCCCTAGCCCCCTCGGGCCTCACTATAGTCCCAGAGACATAGGCCATCCTGCAACCCCGCCTACACGATACTATACCAGGCCACTATTAATCCATCCCGCCGAGGCCGCCAAGCCACTCCACGTATGAAAGGGCCCTGACAACCATGGTAGCGTAGAGGCCCCTCGGGAGGGAGACCCAGAGCCTGGCCCTAGCAGGATCCAGGACCCTACAGGCAAGCCTGCAAGGCTCGACCCCGACGGGCCTCATCGGGGCCCTAGCCGGCAGGATCCAGGGAGAGAGCGCCTCCCCAGAGAGAATCCTCCGGAGGAGCCTAGCCCAGTCGCCCCGGGACCAGTAGAGCCTCCTACTCGGGAGCCTGGAGGCCCAGGCAGTCCCCCTTTCAGGGCAGAGGGCCCCCGTCTCCCTCTCATAGACGAGGGGAGGGTCCCTCAGCCTGTAAACCGTGGAGACCATCCGGTTCCAGATGTAGGATTGGAGCGCCTCCACAGCAATCGACGCAGGTAGTCCCTTCAGAACCCTTAGAGGGTCCCCCGCGGCCCGGACCTCCCTGAGGGCTCTCTCCTCGTAGCCACCACTATAACTCCCCTGGAGGGGATACCTGTAGCGATACTCCGCGACTATCAACCCGTATCCGGCTAGCTTGAGGAGGAGGCCTACTAGGTGGGTGTTTGGCCTGTCAACGCCGAACCTCTGGGGGCCGTACAGGCCCGGTACAACCAGGCCCTTAGCGGCACTGCATAGGCCATCCGGGTCCCCCTCTACGATTTCAACGTCGAGGCGGAAGTTGTTCCACAGGTGGCCCCCCAGGGCCGGGGGCTTCTCTCTGTATCCCACTAGCCATGCCTTGAAGCCCCTCCCCTCCACTACCGTGGGAGGGTCCCTCCCGGCTCGGACAAACATGTACTGGTAGGTCACCGCGTTGGAGTCCTTCAAGCCGAGGAAGCGGACTTCTCCTCCGAGGAGCCTGGAGAGCTCGCGGGCCACCCGTAGCGTTGTGTGGCCCTCCTTCCCGACCAGGTATACCGCGTAGGGTCCCCTAGGGGAGGCTTTGATCCTCCTCTCGGCCACTATGAATCCCTTGGGCCTGGAGAGTCTTGAGACCATGGGTGTGGCTGGCTCGAACTCTAGTCCCCACAGCCTCTCCAATGCCCTCTCCAAGCCCCAGTCCAACCCTAGAGGGACCCTCCCCTCAACCGTGTGGAATGGGTAAGAGTATAACTATGCCAGTCATACTCCTCTCGGAAGTGGCCGCGGTGACTGGGCCCCTACTCGCCGAGGCCGGGTGTACGGCTCGCCGGTTGTTGAGGAGGTGGTCCTCTTACACTCCAGGAGCGGCCCACTCTAGTAGAGCTTGAGGGACCCCGTTATCCTGTCCACGAGCGCTGAGGGGGCCGGGCCTATGGCTACCGCCGTCCTGGTCCCCGGGGGTAGCTGTGTGTGCCCCGCGTCCACCACTATCGACGCCGGCAGGCCGTCGACCCTAGCCCTCTCATAAAGCTCTAGGAGCTCCTCCAGGCCCTCGACCCTCAGCACGACCTTCTTCTGCCCCTCCCTCCTCCAGGCCTCAAGCCACTCAAGCCACCTCCTATTCCTGGAGTCAAGTATCTTGAACACCGCCTCACACGATGCATGGGCTGCCTGGGCGGCGGCCTTCCCCCTACCCATGTCAAGGTCCCTCCTCAGGACTATCGCCTGCTTATACACCGCACGCGACCCCCATACCATTCTGGCTTGTATGGCGGCGTTAAGTTATAGCCCTCCACCCGGGCCTCTCCACCGTGGGGAGGCTGGTTGGCGTGGTTCGCCCTCGTAGTGACTAGCGATAGAGTCTACCGGGGGGAGAAGGAGGACAGGCTAACTCCCCTGGCAAGGGAGTACTTGGAGGAGATGGGCCACCTATTAGCGTATAGGAGGGTTGTCCCGAACAACCCCTTCATGATAAGACAGGCAGTTGTCGACGCCGCCAGCAGGGCCGATGTGGTCCTGGTGACGGGAGGAACGGGCCTGTCAAAGCGTGACGTCTCGATAGACGTGTTGGAGGCTATAGCCGACCGCCGGGTGCCGGGCTTCGGGGAGCTGCATAGGATGCGTAGCGTGGAGAGCGTGGGGCTACGAGCCACCCTCTCCAGGGCCTCCGCCTACATGATCGGAGGGACCCTCGTAGCCGTGTCGCCCGGTAGCCCCGACGCCGTTAGAGTGAGCCTAGAGATACTCGCCGAGATTGCCGGTCACGTCAGGGACATGGCCCGCGGCAAGAGCCACTGGGACGCCAAGGCCTGTGAGGGACATGCTTAAAACCCTCGGCGTAGTGCCTGTAGGGCTTATGGGAGGGCTGCAGAGTTGAAGGGAGACTACATAGTAGGGCGGCACGTCTACGGGAGCCTCTACGGCATACCAAGGGAGAAAGCCGTAGACGAGGAATACCTCAGAGACCTCATAAAAAGGGCCGTGGAGGCGGCCGGCGCCACACTACACGACTTGAAGAGCTGGAGGATTGAGGGAGAGAAGGGGGGCGTCAGCGTTATAGCCCTAGTCCTAGAAAGCCACGTGGCCCTCCACACATGGCCCCACTACGACTACGCCACATTCGACGCCTACACCTGCGGCGACAGTGCAGACCCATGGAAGGCCTGGGACCTCATAATCAAGGAACTCAAACCAAAATACTACACAGTAGGCTACACAGACAGGAGCCAACTCCCAGTAGAGTAGCGGATGCCAGTGAACGAGCCTATACACCGAACAGTACATAAACTAGTGTATCAATCCATACACAGGATCCGTTGACAATGTACACCCAAGGATAGGCCGCAAGACATTCTCCCTCATGGTTAGATTGCTGCCTATAAATAAATTTACTATCACTATAATCTATATTGTTAATGTTATTCTAATATATAGAACTAACTCCATACGTGCTAGGTGTATATCAAGGTGAGTCTATACTGGGAGCGTGCATGATATGGATAAACTTAATTTATTTACAATCGTCCTCGTAATACTATTCTTCCTTTCGACAACAGGACATGTAGCACAGGGCCAGCCAAAAGACCATTGGGACAGCCTCGTCACTCTACCCTCAGGAAACCTCGAATTAAGAGCCCTCGCATACTACAAGGACCTAACCGGCGAGGATAGGGTCTTCGCAGTCTACAGAGTAAGCTCGGAGACCGACTCCTTCTACATCGAATCCTTCTACTGGGATAGCGGGAAGGCATACCTTGCTGACGATACATATGAGACAGGCTACATAAGATACACAGGGTCCGGAATCCCCACATCGGCTACATGCAACGGCACATACCTCTACGTGGCGACCGATAGAGGATACATCTTTAAGATACCCGCGAAAACCTATGGTATAAGCGAGGAGCGCATAGAAGTCTACCAAATCACCTTACCCTCAGAAGTGTACCTCAACATTACTCGGATAAAGTATAATCCCGACTACGGGTTCATCGTATCTGGCTTCGACGGAGAGGGATATGCATACAGCATAATCTTCAATAGGTTCTCCTCGACGGGCTCCCCTGTCTATTATGCACTACAGTTCAAGTGGACTACCGATGCACTGATCGGGTTGGATGCAGGCGTACTCTATAACCCCGACGACGAGACATCCTACCTCTACAGTCTCATCGGCAGTAAATTAGGTGCACTACACCTGGACGTATTCGATATAAAAGCGGAGAATTATGTAACCACGTATAGGTTCACGAAGGAGGAATGGGCGACCAAATACATACCGGGACTCGCAATAAACGAAAGCAATCACTTAGTTGTTGCCGTGATGCCCTTCAAGAACACGGCTGGAGGGATTTATACAAGGGTCTTCGCGCTCCGCGCCGCGGACACACCGCTCTACTACAGGGAATACGGCTACGACAGCGGAGATCTGCTAATCGGGGTCAACATAGTCCCGGCATACAACGGGAAGATCTACATAACTGGGTCCTTCATGAAGGGCACGGGCAGCTACGATCTGTTCATGATGGAGCTTGACGGTAGAGACCTGGCCCCGCTAAAAGCACTCGTCTATTATGGATACTATAATGATATTGAAGTTAGAGCCTCTCAGTCGGTCATAACTGACTATATATTCCTCGGAGCGACTACAGACTCCTTTAGCGACGCCGAGGGGTCCACATCCGTGTTAGCCCTGCTAGCGAGTCCAGCCCAGAACGGAGGAGAGCTCTATAAATGGGTGACTGTACCAAGTTTCAGCGCGCCCAGCGATGGTCTAAATGTTGACTCATTGGGCACTCCTGTCGTCTCTAGCCCCACCTATGAGACGACAACCGAGATAACCCATGCAGGTGTCTCGGATCGGGTCTCGGCTGGGATAATAGACGTGATCGCGGCCACGGGGGATAACACTCCCAACAGCTATCTAGGCGACGATGTTACGGATCCTGTTCCTGTGCCGGAGCCTGTCTTGGCTGTTGCCGGGGTTTTGACAGGGATCCTGGTTGTTTTAGTGAGTCGTAGTAGGGCCTTGAGGGCCTAACTCTCGTTTAACTCTTTTTCAACCAGTGCCGCAGTTAGTTTTCGGTTAACTCTACCCTTTCTCGCGGGGGTGGTAGAGTTAAGGCCCAGTTAACTCTACCCTCCCAGAGTACAAATAAAATAATCAATATAAAATAATAAATAATGACTAAATAGCTTGGAAAAGACCGGTAACACCCCCGCCGGACAACGCCCCTACGAGACCCACACAATACAGCACACGTGGCGGGCAAAACCACCCAGACGCCACGGTACGTAACACCAAAAAACTAATACATGTACAGGGAAACAGGTAATATAAAGCCCAGGCCAACACCCAAGTCATGCCCCATTCAGCTATACAAGACAGTCCAGGGATAGGGCTAGGCGTTGATAGAATAATACCCTAAAACGACGCTATATATATATAAAAATAATTACTATACAAGGTAATACAGGCGGCCCCACGAGGAGGCCCTACAGGGGCTATGAGCTATATCAAGGGTAACCTAGTCAGCGCCCAGGCCCCATGGGGTAACACCAGGGTACAGTGTACCAGGCCCAGTACACTACCCGGTGGATTGAAGGGTGGATCGACTAGTACACGAGCCTCCCTCCAAGGCAACGAATACTAGGGTACTAAAGATGCCGGATAATCGAGGTGTAGTGCAGGGCATCCCTCTTGCCTACCCTTCCTCTCAACGCGGGTTGTGCGGGATAGCTTAATGGCGCTGTATCTGGCTAAGTGCTTTTATGGAGTGTAGCGCTATGCTAGGTAATGTGGGAGGAAGGTTGTCTAGCCCGGAGCTCTTGTCTGAGATCAGGGAGATAAAGGAGAGGCTTGCTAGGCTGGAGTCAATGCTGCGTTTTATCATGGAGAAAGGTATAGAGGAGGAAGAGCCTCTTCCGGATGAGATCGAGGCTATAGAGTCAAAGGACGAGCTAATTGACCTTAACGAAGTCAAAAGAAAGCTAATGGAAAAGTCCTAATGCGAGGGCTGCCTCGAACGATAACGAGGACCGACTTTTAATTCTGTAAACTAGATTCGGGGAGAGAAAATGGCCGGTTCCAAGCCTAAGGACGAATTTTCCTCATTTTTCAGTGTAAAGGTGAAACGCCGCGCCTTCAAAGCTCTAGAACCACTCCCCACAGATTACAAGCTTAGAGTACTAGAAGTACTCGATGAACTGTCGAGTAATCCTATCCCATACAAAAGATACGATCTAAAGAAGCTCAAAGGATACAAGGACACCTTTAGGATCCGCCTAGGAGACCTGCGCATCGTCTACACCATAGATTGGAGTTCGAAAAGCATCACAGTACACTACATAGGTCCCCGAGAACGCGCGTATAGATAACCGAGATGCACACCCCTAGAATTTCGAATACGTCCCGTAAAGACCCTTAAAAACCGGACTCGGAACCTACCCGTCTGTGGAGGAATACGAGGCAACTCCAAGCAAACTAGAAGAACTAGAATCTACCGGCTAGCTCCTCCAGCAATTTAACAGACACGTTATAGAGCACATCATCCGTCTCTTTACAGTTCAGATACGACAGCTTAACAGCCTCCTCAGCACTCCCAGCACCTGGAATATAATGCACCTCTATGATATCATAGTTGAGGCCCGCGTGGGCGACGAACACCCTGTGCTCAGGTTTCTTAACATTGCAATTACCGGTGCAGTTGTGGCACGAGTCCCTGCCCCCTGGAGGGATGCATACAGCCTCGCCTACACCCTGAGCTAAGTATCTGGCGGCTCGACTTACACGTATGTTCAAGTCATTGTCTCCAGCCTTACCACCCAATTCTATGTTAGATTTTGGCTCCGAAAGCAAAAATACCAAAGAAGAACCACAAAGCTTTCAATTCTATGTTAGATTTTGAAGCTACGGACTGCTGCTAACATGATTGTAGATTGCCAGCTTTCAATTCTATGTTAGATTTTCGAGGGGCTCAAAATGATCCACAGAATATACACAGAGATATGGCACTTTCAATTCTATGTTAGATTTTGATGTACACGTCCCGGTAGTAGACCGTGGAGTTCGGCTCCACGACCCTTTCAATTCTATGTTAGATTTTGATGGTCGAGGACTACATCGCTAATGTTCCAGCTGGCAACTATACTTTCAATTCTATGTTAGATTTTGCCATGTATGTGGCTAGTTGGAGGCCGGACTTGTAGCTTTCAATTCTATGTTAGATTTTGGGCTAAGCTAGATTATCCCAGGCTGGCTGAGGAGGAGCTTTCAATTCTATGTTAGATTTTGATACCTCGGTTGGCGGCGAACTATAGCAACTTCGTCATCTTTCAATTCTATGTTAGATTTTGTCCTTGTAGTTGGAGACCCTAATTGTATAACAAAACTGGACTTTCAATTCTATGTTAGATTTTGGATATGACAACTATCCGGAATTTGATATAGATGAATTGTATCTGTCCTTTCAATTCTATGTTAGATTTTGCACTTCGTCTTGAGGAATTTCTCTAGGAACGCGGGATAGGTGTAGATTCTTTCAATTCTATGTTAGATTTTGGGCAGCTAGCACTAGGGACCCTCCTCCCACCCTTACACTTTCAATTCTATGTTAGATTTTGTTCAGCGTCTTCACCAAAAACGAATAAACTATAATGACGTTGAACTTTCAATTCTATGTTAGATTTTGAGAACAGGTTGAGGGAAGGAAAACCGCTGGAGTAGGAACTTTCAATTCTATGTTAGATTTTGATAAACGAGAAATATATGATTATTACACCAGAATTGTTGTCCTTTCAATTCTATGTTAGATTTTGCTCCTCTTCCCCGCCATGGCTAGTACACCCGTACGCGGCCTTTCAATTCTATGTTAGATTTTGCTACGCCTCAGCCGATCGTATGGCTTATAGATTTCATCCTTTCAATTCTATGTTAGATTTTGAAGCGTAAACCTAGGGAGTACAAGAGGTTCAAGTATATCTTCTTTCAATTCTATGTTAGATTTTGGGGAAAGAGCCCCGGTCAAAGCGGAAATAAACGCCCCCGTTAGCTCTTTCAATTCTATGTTAGATTTTGGGGTTGGTAGATATGTGAGCGTTGATGGGGAGATTCGTGTTCTTTCAATTCTATGTTAGATTTTGTAGACTAGAAAAAGGAATATGACTATGAGACCATCTTTCAATTCTATGTTAGATTTTGCTATCGTGACTGCGAAGGAACGGGATGTCCGCATTGACCTTTCAATTCTATGTTAGATTTTGCTTAATTCATTGGCCAGGAGGAGGGGCCCCGGGGGGCTTTCAATTCTATGTTAGATTTTGATGGTTCTCAAGTAGAGGACCTCAAGGGAAGTGGTATACTTTCAATTCTATGTTAGATTTTGACGTATGCATTTCCTTCATCGTCTACGTCCACGCCATCAGCTCTTTCAATTCTATGTTAGATTTTGGCCATTGCTACTCTTTCTCTTGACCATAGTGCTGATGGCTGGCTTTCAATTCTATGTTAGATTTTGGCGCGGGGCTCGTCGCCAAGATGCTAGACTGCCTCGAAACTTTCAATTCTATGTTAGATTTTGCGCGACAATACTGGTCACGGGGCTAAGGCCGCACGAGGTAACTTTCAATTCTATGTTAGATTTTGTGTATAGTTCGGGCTAATGGTTTTCTTTAGGCCTCTTCTATCGGTCAGATTCCACGTTTAAAGGGGGCCTTTAACCCCCATTAAACACACATCCATACAGTGGATTCTTCATGGAGTTCATGGTATGGGTTGTCCTCATCATATTTATTCTTTTCCATCATTGTTGTATGTGTTTTGCCCGGCTGGGCCCGGAATTCCCGGGAATCCAGGGAATTCCACCCCACAACTGATGGTGAACGTGTAGAATTCCCGGGGACAAGGCCTAGTTTTTCCATTAACCCCCGGGGTATGCGGGTTACGCCTAATTCCCTGGAAATCAGGGAATTGGAGTTGTTGGGTGTATGGTTTATTATTGTTTTTCTTGTTGGTTTGTTTTGGGGATGATGTGGCCGACATAGTGGCTACCTGTTGTTGGGGGATGGCCTTGGGTCAATGGTCTGACCCTCTTGTGGTCGGGTTGGGGGTGTGGTTGGTTTGAGTGGTGGGGCTTGTCTTGTGGGTGTTGTGTCGGGGCTTCACGGTGTTGGTGTTGTCGAGGGGCTCATGTCTAGGCTTGCCGGGGTGTTTGAGGGTTATGGCGTCGTCTATAGGGGTGTCTATACCGGTCCCGGCGGGCTTCGTAGGGCTGTGGGTGATTGCCGGGCTGTTGCTGTCCTCGTGGGGAGTGGTGGTACCGAGCACGTGGTCTTGGAGGCCTTTGAGGGGTTTGGGGGTAGCGTGTTACTGCTCAGCTATGGTGGTAATAATAGCTTGGCTGCGGCTGTCGAGGTGTTGCCTGCTTTGAGGCTTCGGGGTGTTAGGGCTTCGCTGGCCCATCTGCGCGGTGATTTGGCTAGGGTTGCTGGGGGTTATGCGGCTGTCGTCGGGGGTGTTTCTAGGTTTAGGGGTGCTAGGGTTGGCTTGGTTGGCGGGCGCCCGCCTTGGATGGTGTATAGCGTTGTCAACCCCGAGAGTCTTGCAGGGCTGGGTGTTGAGATCGTCGAGATACCCCTTGAGGAGTTGTATGGGAGGTATCGTGGGGTCGGTGAGGGGGAGGCTAGGAGGGCTGCCGGGGAGTACCTGGGCTTTATTCGGGGTCCCTTGACTGTGGAGGGGCTTGTGAGGGCTGTTAGGCTCCACATGGCCCTTGAGGGGCTGGTCTCTGATTACGGGCTTGATGCGTTCACTGTGGAGTGTTTCAGGGTTATTGAGGCGTTGGACGTGTCGCCGTGCTTGTCGTTGGCTATTCATAATTCTAGGGGTGTTGTGGCGGGGTGTGAGGGCGATTTGAACGGGCTCCTGGGGATGATGGCCGCGTCTTACGTGTCGGGTGAGCCGGCGTTTATGGGTAACTTGGCGGACCTCGTGGATGAGCGTACCGCTGTCTTCGCCCACTGTACTGCTCCGTTGTCTGTTGGAGGCTACACCCTCACGACCCACTTTGAGAGTGGCGGGCCCTTGGGGGTGGCGGTTGAGCCCCCTGTCGGGTCTGTTGCTACCGTGTTGAAGGTTGACCCTGTTAGGGGGTGGTTTATCGTTTCTAGGGGCGTGGTTCTAGGTGGTGGGGGTCGTCCTGGCTTGTGTCGCTCCCAGTATGTTGTGGGGTTTGAGGGCGGGGTTGAGTGGATGGTTCGGGATAGCCCGGGTAATCATTACGTCGTGGTGTTGGGTGATTATGTGGAGAGGCTTGTGTTGGCGGGTGAGCTCCTCGGCTATAGGGTCTTGGTTAGGTGATCCCTTGCCTGGGCTTTCTAGCCTAGTCGTTCTTTTATCTTGTCTCTTAGGGTTGCTAGCGTGTCTATGAGGCTTGGCCCGTAGTGGGCTAGGCTGTCGGGCTCTAGTATTACTATGTTGCCTTCGCGGAGGGCTGTGGTCTTGTCGAGTCCCCGGGCTTTCAGGTCTTCCAGTATCTTCTCGTCTTTGTAGGGCTTGTAGGGGGCTTTCTCGTAGATTATGACCTGGGGGTCGTATTCTATTATCTCCTCTGGGCTCGGGTTGATTATCCAGGACTGCCTCTTGTCCTTGAAGGCGTGGTCTAGGCCTATCCTGTCGAGGGCGTCTCCTATGTAGCTGTTGGCCCCTATGCTGACCGGGCCTCCCAGGTCTATCTCGTAGTATGCCCTCACCGTTCCCCCTAGGGGTTTGATCTGTGCTAGCTTTTCTGTGAGGGTTGAGGAGAGCCTCCTGGCCCCTGCTATCTCCCCCGTCACCAGGCCTACCTGGACTGTCATGTCTATCACGCCTGGGACCGATACTGGTAGTGGGATTGGGTAGACCCTGTAGCCCTTCTCGTCGAGTTCTAGTGCGAGGCGTCTCTGGGCCCCTGTGGTGACTAGTATTAGGTCTGGGTTGAGCTCGTCTAGCTTCTTGTAGTTGACCTGGAAGTAGCTCCCCAGCCTCGGCTTCTCCTTGGCTCTCGGCGGCTTGTTGCAGAAGTGGCTTACCCCGGCTATCCTATCCTCTAGGCCGAGTAGGTATAGCGTCTCTGTTATGGCGGGTGCTAGACTCACTATCCTCTCCGGGTGCTCGGGGACTTCTACCTCCCTCCCCAGCACCTCCGAGTAGAGCTTCACGCCCACACTGGACACCCCATCCAGCCGCGTCTATAGCGTTTAAGTGATAGACTAATTAGCCCACGCCCATACAATAACACCACACGGGATAAATACACGCGGGCTTCACAGGGAAGTGATTCAAGATGCCCCCACTCTTCGACAAGAAGGAGCTTGAGAGGATTGAATCCGAGTACGAGAGGTGGGAGAGGGAGCTAGTACCCCAGTGGCTTAAGAAGCTGCCCGAGAGGATGAGCGAGTTCACGACACTCTCAGGGATTCCCGTCAAGAGGCTCTACACGCCAAGGGACCTGCGGGACTTTGACTACTTCGAGAAGCTGGGCTTCCCAGGCCAATACCCCTACACCAGGGGAATACACGCTACAATGTACAGGGCCAGGCTATGGACCATGAGGATGTTCTCCGGCTTCGGAGGACCCGAGGAGACCAATGAGAGGCTGAAATTCCTCATTAGGCACGGCGAGACGGGGCTCAGCCTGGCATTCGACTACCCCACGCTGATAGGGATCGACCCTGACGACCCGCTGGCCGAGGGGGAGGTCGGGATAGTAGGGGTGAGCGTCCCGAGCCTCAGGGACATGGAGATCATATTCGACGGGATAAACATGGGAGAGGTGACCACCAACATGACGATAAACCCGCCCGCACCAGTACTCCTAAGCTTCTACGTGGCCACCGCCGAGAAGCAGGGCGTGCCCCATGAGAGGATCGGCGGGACCACGCAGAACGACCCCCTCAAGGAGTTCATAGCCCAGAAGAGCTACGTCTTCCCTCCCGAGCCAGCGGTAAAGGTGGCGATGGACCTGATAGAGTGGAGCGTCAAGAACCTGCCCAAGTGGAACCCCATCAGCATATCCGGCTACCACATAAGGGAGGCGGGCTCGACTGCCGTGCAGGAGCTGGCCTTCACGATAGCCGATGGTATAGAGTATGTGAGGCAGCTCATCAACAGGGGGCTTGACGTGGACGAGTTCGCCCCGAGGCTCAGCTTCTTCTTCGACTCCCACATAAACTTCTTCGAGGAGATAGCGAAGTTCAGGGCGGCTAGGAGGATGTGGGCCAAGATAATGAAGGAGTGGTTCGGCGCCAAGAAGCCCAGGAGCATGTGGCTCAGGTTCCACACCCAGACGGCCGGGGTCAGCCTGACTGCCCAGGAGCCCTTCAACAACATAGTGAGGACCGCTATAGAGGCGCTGGCCGCGGTGCTGGGCGGGACCCAGAGCCTCCACACTAACAGCTTCGACGAGCCCTTCAGGGTCCCGAGCGAGCTGGCGGCTAAGATAGCGCTGAGGACGCAGCAGATAATAGCTTATGAGACCGGGGTGGCCGATACGATCGACCCCCTGGCTGGGTCCTACTTTGTGGAGTGGCTAACCGATGAGATGGAGGAGAGGGCGTGGAGGTATATCGAGAGGATCGAGAGGATGGGTGGGATGCTTGAGGCGGTAAAGAAGGGGTTCCCCCAGAGGGAGATAACCGAGGCGAGCTACCAGTTCCAGAAGGACGTGGAGGAGGGCAGGAAGTTCATAGTTGGGGTGAACATCTTCACGAGCGAGGAGATAGACGAGCTGAGGAACGTGCCCCTGCTAGAGTTCGACCAGGAGGAGATAGAGAGGAGGCAGAAGGAGAGGATAAAGAAGCTGAGGAGCACGAGGAACCAGCAGAAGTGGCAGAGGGCTTTGGATGAGCTGAGGAGGGCTGCCGAGAGGGGCGAGAACATAATGCCCTACGTGCTACAGGCGGCCAAGGCCTACGCCACCCTGGGAGAGATAATGGGCACGCTCAAGGAGGTGTACGGAGTCTATGTCGAGCCCCCAATCTACTAAGGCCAAGCTGGAGGCCCTCCTGGCCCCCAGGGAGAGGCCCTACAAGGTGCTAGTGGCGAAGCTGGGCATAGACGGGCACGACAGGGGGGCCAAGGTCATAGCGCGTGCATTGAAGGACGCAGGCTTCGAGGTCGTCTACACGGGGATAAGGCAGACGCCCAGGCAGGTAGCCATAGCGGCCGTGCAGGAGGACGTAGACGTCATCGGGGTGAGCATACTCTCGGGCGCCCACATGCACCACGTAGAGAAGCTGATGGAGGAGCTAGAGAAGCTGGGCGCCCGCGACATACCAGTAGTGGTCGGGGGGACCATCCCGGTCCCCGACGTCGAGCCCCTGAAGAGGATGGGTGTACGGGAGGTCTTCCTACCCGGCACTAGCCTGCGCGAGATAATCGATATCGTGAGGGAGCTGGCTAGGGAGAAGAGGGCCAGGGAAAAGTACTAGGCGGGCTTATACACAACCCCGGTTACCACTATATTTCCCCGGGCTACTAGTCTAGCCGTTCTTATAGGGTATCACCATCGACTAACACTATCCCTGGAGGTCCGTAGACTGTGCAGCTAATACACCTAGCAGACACCCACGTAGGCGCCAGGCCCTACCACCTAGACCGGCTTCAGAGGCACGTGATGGAGGCGTTCAACAAGGCGGTAGAGTATATCCTGGAGGTCAAGCCGGGCCTGGTCGTGGTAGCCGGAGACCTACTCGACAGGCCGAGGCCCGAGAACGAGGTCTTCATACACGTGCTAAGGAGCCTCAAGGAGATCGCGGGCAGGGGCGTGAAGGTGATCCTAGCCCATGGAGAGCATGATACGCCGGGGAGGAGAGACAGGACGATGCTTGAGGTCATAGCCGAGGCCGTGGAAGGCGTCTACGCTCCCAGGCCGGGCGGGTCCAGCGTGGAGGAGAGGGTCGCGGCCTCGATACTAGAGCTGGGAGGAGCCACGGTGGGCGTGTACCAGTTCTACAAGACCCATATAGAGAACCAGAGGGCCTTCGCCCAGAAACTACTACCACTGTACGGGAGGATGCTGGCCGCGAGAAGGAAGCCGAGGGTATTCGTCGCCCACATCGGGCTTGAAGGCGCCCTCATGCCCGACGCCGCGGTGGCTAACGTGAGGGACCTGCCGCGCGTGGAATACGCGGCGCTTGGCCACCACCACGGGAGGTGGATCATCAGGCCTGAGGAGGGTCCCTCCCTAGCCGTCTATCCCGGCAGCCTGTACCCGCTTAATGTTAGGGAGGCCAGGTCGCAGCATAAGCGTGGGCCTATACTGGTGGATCTATCGGGTGATGAGCCGGTTATACAGGAGGAGTATGGTGTTGTCGTTGCGAAGCATATAGTGGCCCCCGAGACCAGGCTAGAGGACCCGCTGCACGTCGAGGCCCGGTTAAGGGAGGCGGTTGCCAGGGCCCTCAAGGGGCGTAGGGGTGTTGAGGAGGCTGTCGTCCACCTCCCGGTTGCTCTGGCCCCTTCAGTACCCCGCGCCAGGGTGGAGTCATCCGTGTCTAGGGTCTCTAGGGCCTTGGGGGTTGTGGTTGTACCCCATATCCATAGGCTCGTCTATGGGGTCCAGGAGAGGGTTGCCGGAGACGTCGTGGAGGCCGGGTTGGATCCGGTGGAGCTAGTTAAGAGGCTCTACGGGGTGGGGGATGAGACTGCTAGGCTCGTGATTGCTTTGAAGGACGCCCTGGCTAGTGGAGACGTTGAAGAGGCGAACTCTATCATCGATAGGCTGGCTGAGAAGGGGGAGCTCCTAAGGATAGCCCGTGAGAAGGGGTTGAGGTGAGAGGAGGGGTTGACGCGTAGGTACAAGATCAAGAGGATCACGCTACAGAACATAACAACCCACGAGAACACCCAGCTAGCCCTGCCAGGCTCCGGCAGCCTAGCGCTTGTAGGCCCCAATGGGGCCGGTAAATCCAGTATAGTAGAGGCCGTGTATGCGGCCCTCACGCTGAAGACTCTCCGGGGCAGGGACTATGACCTCGTAACCAGGGGGCGGCGTAGTGGTGTTATCAAGCTGTTAATGGAGGCCGACGGCGACCTGCTTGAAGCCATTGTAAGGTACGAGGTGGGCGACCGGAGGAAGTCCAAGAGCGTCGCGTTGAAGAGGAACGGCAGGCTAGTGGCCAGCACTATACAAGACTACACTGCTAAGATGGCAGAGATACTGGGGATCAAGAACATACGCTCAAGAGACTACGAGGACCTCGTGAAGTCGACCACGATAATCCCCCAGGGCGGGTTGAGGAGTATAGCCGAGAAGATGTCAAGCCCAGGCGAGTTCAAGAAGCTGATAGAAGCCGCCATCGGCCTCCCCGACTACAGGAAGGCCCTCGAACAGCTGAACCGGATGACCATAACCTACAGGGACCCCCTGTACACCTACCCCGTGCCACGCATATCGACGAAAGACCTCAAGAGAATGGCCCAGAGCCAGAGGTACCGGGGCCTCAACAGGATACTCGAAGAGCTGCGGGAGAAGATGGCCGGCGAGAGGGAGAGGCTTGAGAAGAACAGGATAATGGCGGAGGCGCTCGAAAAGGAGCTGGCCACGGTGAAGAACCAGCTAGACACTATACAAGAGGAGATACGAGAGAGGGAGAGGAGGACTGTACAACTAGAAGCCAGGGCAAGGGAGCTCCGCAGGAAGAAGGAGGAGCTAGAGGAGCTCCGGAGAGAATACCGGGATCTCGCGGGGAGGCTGGAAGAGGCTGTCCAAGCTAGGAAAAGGCTGGAAGAGCTGAAGACGATAATCAGGCTGCAGGAATCCATAAACCGGTACTATAGGCTCCTCGCCGAGAAGGCCAGGCTAGAGGCCAGGCTGGGCGAGGTCAAGGCCATACTAGAGGATGCCAGGACCGTGGAGGAGGCCCTTGAGAGCGCGAGGGAATACGAGCGCCTCAACGAGAAGCTAAGGGAGTTGATCGACAAGCAACTGGAACTCTCCAAGCGGAAATCCTCTATAGAAGAGAGGAAGAGGCAGATAGAGGACCTAGCCAGCAGGACCAGGGCGCTCATCAGGCAAGCCAGCAAGAAACTGGGGGTAGAGGCTCCAGGCGATATAGAGGCTGGCTTGGAGGCGGTGAAAAAGGCGTATGAAGGCCTAGAGTCTAGGATAGAGGAGGCGAGGAAGAGGCTAGAGGACATACTCAGGGAGGAGGCCATAGCCAGGTCCAAGATAGAGGAGGCGAGGAGGGCCCTTGAAGCCGTGCTAAAGGCGACAGAACCCCGATGCCCAGTGTGTGGGAGGCCGCTCAACAAGGAGCATAAGTCCAAGGTGATAAGCGAGCTCAGGGACCGACTCGGCAAGGAAGAGGCCAGGCTAGAGGAGCTACGAGGCCTCTCCCATAGGCTGAGCATTGAGATAGAGAGGCTGGAGGGCCTAGCCGGGAGCGTCGAAAGGGTCATCAGGCTAGCCGAGGGCCTAGCCAGAGAGCTGGATGCCGAGATACATGCAAAGCTCGTAGAGGAGCTAGAGGAGATAAACAAGGAGCTAGCCGAGATACATAGAGAGATAGAGGAGAGTCGGAGGAGGCTGAAAGAGCTGGAGGAACCGTGGAGGCGATACCATAGCGCCCTAGAGAGGCTCTCTAAGAGGGGAGTAGATCCTTCTAACGTTAAGGCCCTGGAGCTAGAGCACGCTGAGCTGGAGGAGCGGCTAGGGCGGACGGAGGAGGAGCTAGAGGAGCTGAAACGGGAGATACTTGCTGTGACGGGCTCGGCTAGCATGGCTGATGCTAAGCGCCGTGTAGACAGGGCTGCGGAGGAGTTCTCAAGGCTCTCGTCTCTGGCGGGCCAGGTTGAAGTGCTGAGAGAGGGAATGGAGAGGCTCCAGGGCAAGATCAGGGAGTTGGAGTCCGAGGTTGAGGGCATTAGGGAGCTGGAGAAGGAGCTGGAGGGTATAGAGAGGGAGCTGGAGGAGTTGCAGAGGAGGAGGGAGGAGTTGGAGGAGAGGAGGGATGATGTCGTGAATGAGATAGCGAGGGCCAATAGGGAGATAGAGGATGCCTCCCGGGAGATAGAGCGTTTGAAGGGCGAGGTCGAGTCGTGGAGCGAGGTGAAGAAGAGGGTTATCACGGCTATGGTGGCTGGGGCCATATTGATGGATGTGCAGGAGAGGCTTCTGGAGAATGCTAGGCTCTCCATAGAGGGGTCTATGAGCGAGATACTTGAGAAGTTCGGGTTAGAGTACCACGCCGTCGACATACGGGATACTGAGAAGGGGTTCGAGGTCTCGGCGCTATCGAGGAGGGGGAGCCAGCCCATGCCCGTATCCGCGCTTAGCGGCGGGGAGCAGAGCGCTCTGGCCCTGGCTTATGTGATGGCGCTGCAGAGGACCCTGGCTTTGAGGGTCGGCTTCCTGGTATTGGACGAGCCGACGAGCGAGCTGGACATGGAGAGGAGGGAGACCTTGATGGAGTTGATCGGCAGGGTGTCCTCTGAGGGCGTCGCCGAGCAGTTGATCGTGGTCACCCACAATGAGGACGTTATAGACAAAGTTGACCAGGTGTGCCGTGTCAGCAGGCCGAGGGGGGTCTCCAAGGTAGACTGCGAGGATTGAGGGGAGGAGGACCGCGTTGCAATAATTTATAGGAGCCTCGGATACAGGCTCCGGGGGAGGAGAACCTGGTGTGGGAATGAAGCGCATCCCCCTATGGATCCCCATAAGGAGCCTGGGAGCCATAAACGTCTACGCATTCTACCGCGGCAGGAACAACGGGGTGTCCCTCGTAGATGCTGGCATGCTCTCGGGGAGGAGCATTCTAGACCTCGCGTGGGGCCTCAAAGGCCTAGGCTTCAACCTGTGTGATGTTGAGAAGGTTGTGCTAACGCACTTCCACGTCGACCATTCAAGCCTACTAGCACTCCTCCTATCGTGCGGCGTAGAGGTCTACATGGGGAGGAGGGACGTAGAGGTCGTTAAGGGCGGTGTGAGGAACTTCGTAGAGGCGGCGACAAACCTATACCTACAGCATGGGACGCCAGTCGAGGAGGTTGATGCTATGCTCTCAAACCATCCAGCCTTGAAGCTGGAGTACGCCTATGACAGGGTGAAGGGGGCCGATATACACGAGCTGAGGGACGGCGACACCATAACCCTGGGCGGTAAGAGGCTGGAGGTCATAGAGGCCCCGGGCCACACGCCGGGTAGCATACTATTGTATAGTAGGGGGACTAGGGAGCTGTTCACGGGCGACACCCTACTCCCCGGTATAACCCCCCACGTCACAATACACGACCCCAGCTCCGATCCCCTCGGCGAGTACCTGGAGAGCCTGGAGAGGATAAGCGGTATAGAGGCCAGGATAGCCTATCCGGGGCATAGAGAGCCCCTGGAGGACCCCCGGGCTAGGGCGTTGGAGTTGATCAGGCACCACCAGGAGAGGCTCTTGGAGATAGAGGAGCTCGTCAGGACGTTGGAGCCGGTTACGGCCTATGAGGTCGCTAAGAGGGTTAGGTGGAGGACTAGGTATAGCTCGTGGAGCATGTATCCTCCGCAGGAGAAGTTCTTCGCGATGGGCGAGACCCTGGCTCACCTGCGCAGGCTTGAGGTCGAGGGCAGGGTTGTCAAGGGGCTGGAGGACGGTATATACTATTGGCGTCCCGCCTAGATTGTAGGGTGTTATATACCTGTTTTCAATCCTCCTTTATAAAGGGGGCTGGGGTTCCGCCGGGGAGTAATTGTTGAGTGGTATAGCGGAGATCGTTGACGAGTGCGCCGACGAGTACATGAGGCTTTACACCCGGACGAAGATACGCGATATAGGTGTTGAGATGCACGAGGTCCCCGCGGGGCCGGAGCCCAGCGAGATAGAGGTCTACATAAAGAGCATCAGGGAGATCAGCATAGACGAGATACCAATAGTCAAGGGGATCCTAACGGCTTTCGAGGGGCGGAGGCTGATCATATACGAGTACGAGAATATAAGGAAGAGGGATGACAGGGCCAGGCTCGCCTCACGCCTCGTCGAGAGGGGCGTGGCCGAGGATAAGAGCTTCATACTAGTCATGCCCAGCCTCATGCCCGTCAGCCTGGCCACGTCGCTGCCCTACGAGGTCCAGGAGACTGTCGGCGATAGCCTCGCGCTGACGGTTAACATAGTCTATGATAACCTGCTCTACCTGCCGGAGTCCAGGAAGAGGGCTATCGAGATCGTGGCCAAGGAGAACAGCGAGGCCAGCTATGAGAGGGTCAAGTGGCTGAGGGAGGTGGCCGAGGATTCGGGTATCATGGTGGCCAGGGAGGTGTTCTTGTCTGACAACAAGGAGATATTCGAGTACGTGACCAGCCTGGGGCCCGATGGAATATACGAGAGGATACCCGTCAACAAACTGGCCACTTACATAATCGGCGTCTCACGGTGCCTGAGGATACCCGGTATAAGGGAGCTCTACCATAGGGAGGTGGTCAAGCACTTCATCTACGGCTACAAGGTCCCATTCCAAGACTTCGTCAGGCTCGCTAGGGTGATAGAGGGCTACAGGAACACCTATCCCGTCCCAAGCGGCCTGCTCTACAACGTCGTCTACAGGGGCGTGAAGACGCTTATAGCGGAGTTGATGAATAGACTGGGGCTACTCTAGAGGCTCTGAAGGGCTACTCCTCCACGTTCTCTGGCTCCTCGACTATCTTCGATCCAGCCACGACCTGGTCTATGCTGTGGATCACGCAGCCTAGCATGTCCAGCTTCTCCTTCACGGCGGTGAAGTCTATGCTCTCGCCCTCTATAGTCATGCTGAGGGTTATGGTCTCGACGTCGATCTCCTTGACCGTGAGGTTGACCCCCTCGATCCCCCTTATGGAGGCGACCTCCCTGGCGACGTCGATTATAGAGGGACCCCTGAGGGGCTTGAGGATGTCTAAGACCAGTCTCCTAACAGGGGCGGCCAACTTACAGCTATCCCTCCCATGTAGTAATCCCGGGGGCGGCACGCGATATTAGAATCTTATCCTAGGGACGGCCTGTTGCTCTACGAGCGAGGATACATAGAGCATTACCCGTTCGTCATACCCTTGAGGGACCCTCCCCTCCCACAAGTCGTCCAGTGCATGGTGGAGGTGCACTAGGAGGACCGCGTCCCTCCCGAACAGGCACTCTACTATCTGCTCCAGCACCCTCCTGCCCAGGGGGCTGCGCCAGTCGTGGGCCATTACACCCCTGGCCCGGAGCCCTACTCTAGCGGCTTCTGCTATAGGTGGTAGCTCGCATTGGCGGTGGAGTTTCTCCTTTAGTAGCTTTGGGAGTCTTTTGGGGTGGTCTATGAGTGTTTCTATGATGGATGCGGCCTCGATTGTAGTGTCTAGGTTGTATAGCTTGATGAGTCTTATCGCGTGGGTTATGTGGATCCTCCTGTCGGGCACCCTGTTAGACCCCCGGGCCTCCTGTGTTTCTCTGTGTCCTGGGGTCTCGGGCTTTATAATGGGGTCTTGTCTAGAGGAAACATTATATTGTCTATCGATACATGTCGGTTATCGAGGGGCCATTGTCTTGGAGTGCGCAGTCGAGGCCAGGGAGCTGGTGAAGGTATATCCAAACGGGGTTAGAGCCGTAGACGGGGTGTCCTTCTGCATAAGGAAGGGGGAGATCTTCTCCCTGCTGGGCCCTAACGGGGCCGGCAAGACAACGACCGTCAGGATGCTCTCAACCCTCATAAAACCCACATCCGGCGATGCACGGATACTTGGCTACAGTGTGGTGAGGGAGGCGAATAAGGTTAGAAGGGTTATCGGGATAGTTCCCCAGGACCTGACCAGCGATGACGAGATGACCGGGTGGGACAACGTCTACATACAGGCCAGACTCTACGGCTATAGGGGTAGGGAAGCCGAGGAACGCACCAGGAACGCCCTCAAGTTCATGGACCTACTAGACGTCGCCAATAGGAGGGTCGCTACCTACAGCGGGGGTATGAGGCGTAGGCTTGAAATCGCGATGAGCCTAGTCCACTCCCCCGAGGTGCTCTACCTCGACGAGCCCACCCTAGGGCTCGATGTACAGAGCAGGAGGCACCTATGGAGCCTCATAAACCAGCTGAAGAGCGAGGGAATCACCATACTATTGACCACGCACTACATGGAGGAGGCAGACTACCTCAGCGACAGGGTCGCGATAATAGACCATGGCAGGATAATAGCCGAGGGGACCCCAGAGGAGTTAAAGGCCAGGCTCGGAGGCGAGAGGATACACCTAGAGCTCGACTCTGAAGACAAGGCCAAAGAGCTCGCGGGCACGCTGGCCGAGAACGGGTGGAGCGTCAAGACCGTCAACTCCACCGTTATAGTCACGGTCTCCAACGCGGCCAGAGCCATACCAGAGCTCGCCAGCTATATAGGGCTGGCGAGGGAGGTCAAGATCGTGAAGCCAAACCTCGAAGAGGTCTTCATCGAGCTGACGGGCAGGAGGCTCAGGGACGAAGAGCCCATAGACGCCTTCCGCTACAGGGTCATGGCTAGGCGTGTCAGGAGGTGACTGGCATGGGGCTTATCGACGGGACCATCACCATACTCTCTAGGGAGGTTAGGAAGTGGATCGGTAGAAGGGCCGTATTCGTGGTCTCCATAATAACGCCGCTGATATGGATAGCGTTCTTCGGCAAGAGCATGAATATACAGGGCCTCATAGCCGGGAGGATCCCGCCAAACATACCGGCCCAGCTAGCCGAGGTCCTGAAGCAGGCATACGAGTACGCTCTGAAGCAGTCCTTCGGAACCACCGACTACTTCACGTTCTTCTCTGCAGGCATGCTAGCGGTCTTCAGCCTCTTCCAGAGCATGTTCAGCGGCATAAGCGTGATATTCGATAAGAGGCTCGGGTACATGGATAGGCTACTGGTCACGCCTATACCAAGGACCAGTATATTCCTCGGCAAGGTCGGGGCCACCCTGGTTAGGCTCTCGATACTGGAACTGCTACTCTTCGCAACGGCCCTGGCGCTGGGGATGCAGTTGAAGAGCGGCCTAGGCCTAGTCGACCTGGTGGCGGCTTGGGCCATTATAATGGTGCTCGCGCTAGGCCTATCCTCGGCCTACACGACGCTTAGCTTCTACGCCGAGAACCAGGAAGTCGTGTTCGCCGTCGGCAACCTAGTCAACCTACCTCTAATGTTCACCTCAAGTGCATTGTTCCCGGTGGAGCAGATGCCCCAATGGCTACAGGCGATAGCCAAGGTCAACCCGGTGACCTACGCCTCGGACCTAGTGAGATACCACCTCATAGGAAAGCCTGTCGACAACTACGCCGTCCACCTAGCCATACTACTGGCGATCAGCCTCACGCTCTTCATCGCCGGCATATACCTCAGCGTTAGGTGGATGAAGACCAGGTAGCCACGGCATCTCACAGGGCTCCACTCGGAGTATGGAGCCATCACCGCCTCCATACACTCCATCCTCCCTCAGGCAGAGCCTCTCCCCGTGCACGGGCGAGCCCGTGACTACCGTGTGGTACTCGCCGTTCTCGCCCAGAGGATCGGCCCCGACCCCGGTTAGGCGGGCCTCGATCTCCTCGACCGTCGATTCGTCTAGGATCGCCCCCAATAGATCCTCCAGACCCTTGACTACACCGGTGACCTTAGCGGTGAAGCCCTGCTCGATGATCTCATAGAGTAGCTCCCTGGTGTCCCTACCCCATAGAGGCTCCTTTAGCCGTGCTCCCGCCTCGGAGGCCAGGGACTCCATGTACCTTAGGTGGTCCTCTATGTAGACGTCTCCAGCTACTATGGTCGACGCGTTGAGCCTGGCTAAGACCCTGGCCGTGTAGCTCAACGCGCCTACGCGAGGGACCCTCACCACCAGGACAGGGACACCAGTTAGGGATAATGTCGCGATCGAGGCCTTCATGTTGACTATGTGGGGCGAGGGGACTGGGAACTCATATACGAGGAATAGGAAGAGGTCCGGGGGCCACTCCATGTATGACGCGTATAGGCTGTCCTTGCCTCCCGAGGCCAGTGCGATCTTCAAGTCAGACCCTCGAATATGCGCGGCCCCTGTCATGGTTAATATTAGCTGTATGTACCGCCACGAGCGCGTGGGAATTATATCGGGGGCCTTCATATACCAGGCTGGCAGGGCTTGAGCCCGTGGCTGGGGTAAAGTGATCGATAAGAGCATATGGAGGAAGGCCCTGGTAATAGCGCTGCCACTAATGCTCGCGGAGTCAGTCGACAGTATCCTCTGGCTAATGGACACGTACTTCGTCAGCAGGCTCGGAGACAATGCCCTAGCGGCGGTTGGCGTGGGAGGCTACCTGGGCTGGCTCACCTTCGCAGGGGGCAGCCTCTTCTACACCGGGGCACTAGTCCTGGTGGCCCAGGCGGTCGGGGCAGGGGACAAGAGTGCTGCCTCGAAGTCTTCCGGCGAGATACTTACCTCGAACGCGCTCCTCGGAGTGCCGGTGTTGGCGGCGATGTGGTACCTGGCCCCATACCTCGTCGGGTTCATAGCCGGGGCTAGGGTGGGTTATGATGTGAAGATGCTCTCCGTGGAGTACTATAGGGCTAGGCTCCTCGGGATCCCCTTCACCTACGCGGGCCTCGTCCTGGGAGCAGTGTACAGGGGTGTGGGTAGGACCAGGCCTGTGCTGTACGCGACCTTAGTCTTCGCTACCGTGAACGGGGTTCTAGACCCCATACTGATCTTCGGCCTCCTAGGGGTCCCCTCCATGGGTGTGGCTGGAGCCGGGTATGCCAGTAGCATTGCCAACGTCGTCTACGCCGCGATACTATACGCCATGGCTGGCCGCACGGTCGGGTTTAGTGTTAGGCCGCGGCCTCCGGGGAGGTATGCTTTGCTCGGGGCTAGGATAGGGTTCCCGGCGCTAGTGGAGAGGCTGGCCTTCGTGGGGGGCAACGTTGGGTATATAGGCGCCGTGGCTCGGTGCGGTGAGGAGGCCCTCGCAGCCCATACTGTGGGGGTTAGGGTCGAGTCGATCGCGTTCCTGCCCCTCTTCTCCATAGCCGAGGCCTCCGCCGCGCTGGCTGGCCAGGAGGTCGGGGCGGGGAGGGTCCCTCAGGCTAAAAGGGTTGGGTGGGAGGTCGCTAAGCTGAACGCGTTGGCTGGATCCATAGTGATGCTCGTCCTAGTGGCTCTGTCGGGCTACCTGCCCAGGATCTTCACCAACACCCCCAGCGTAGTCGACTTGGCCAGGCTATATCTCTGGATTGCTGGGGCGACCGAGCCAGCCCTAGGCGTGATCATGTCGATCGGGATGACGATCAGGGGCGCTGGCAATACTACCGTGCCGACCCTCATCAACCTAGTCGGGCTCTACCTTCTAAGGGTTCTCCCAGCGGGCATACTACCGCACTACATGCCGGCCGGCTACTGTGTTTTGGGCGCGTGGCTGGCCATGGGGATAGATGTCACTGGGAGGGGCCTGGCCATGGTCCTGGTGTTTAGGAGGTACTTCGAGAGGCTGGCCCGGAGGGTGGTCTAGGAGAGGCCTAGCCTCTGCCGGATCTGCCTGTCTATCTCTGCCCCGAGTAGCCTGGCCTTCTCTGTGGCTGCCTCCACAGTCTTTATCAGGGCGGCCTTCACGCTCCTCTCCTCTATGACCTTCAACGCCTCGATCGTCGTGCCGCCTGGCGTGGTGACCTCGTCTCTAACCTCGGCTGGGTGCACGGGCCTCTGCCTCAGCAATCCTACCGTGGCCTCGATCGTGTCGAGCACGGCGTTCGTAGACACGTCCCTTGGGAGGCCTACTGCTACTCCCCCTAGTATTAGGGCGTCTATGAGTATCGATAGGTATGCGGGGGCGCTCCCGACCAGGGCGGTCCACGGGTCTAGCCACTCTTCTGGAACCCAGTAGACTGTGCCGACGCATTTGAAGACTTCCTCGACTTCACGGGAGAATGAGCCGTCTCTGGGGCCGCTTAGAGCAGTCGTACTCCTCCTGATCATGACGTTGATGTTGGGCATGGCCCTGTAGACCTCTGCCGCCCTGGTGGCCTCGGTTAGAGTCTTGATTCTAAGCCCGGCGACCACCGAGACCAGCGCCTTGCCCTCCAGCACGTCGCCTATCTCCGGGAGTACTTGGGGTACATTAACGGGTTTCACGCTGAGGAGTACCATGTCCGCCTCAGACACCGCCCTCTTATTGTCTCTAATCGCCTTGACGCCCAGCCTCTTCATATTCTCCAGCGTGCCCTCACGCCTGCCAGTAGCTACTATCGTGTAACCGCACCTGGTTAGAGCGGTGGCCAGAGCTCCGCCGATCTTGCCCGCGCCGATAACCGCTATGACCGGCTTCACGGTAGTTCACCCATCAAGTCCCCGGTCAACCCCCGGGCTGTCTGGTGGATTCGTTCCCTGGCTTCTCATTTAACTGTGCACCGTGGCTACACACCCTTACCGGGGGAGTGCTGGTGTCTTGTAGCCCTTCACAGTCTTCGCCAGTATCTTCTGGGCCGCTAGGTAGTCTAGGATCTTTGCTATCATTTCTTTCTCGAAGTAATCCATCACTGTCTTGACGCCTTCGAGCTTCCTCCTATATATCAGGCCCTTGTCCACCAGGTCTCCTGGCCTGGCCTCGCCTCCAATGGATCCTAGATACTCTGCCACACTCGTTATCTGCCTGTCGAGTGCTCCCCTGTATCGTGACAGCTCCTCTAAGAGAGGGTCCCTCGTGTATGTGTACTCCTTGTGTGATGTCGTGTATGTCTTGGCGTCGAGGCCTGCTACCATGTCAATGTCAGCTATGAATGCTGTCAGCGAGGACTCCGGGTGCCCGTACCATGGGCCGAAGCCTGTGAGGTCTATGTCGGAGATGTGGGCGTGGCTTCCTATCAGTAGTATGTGGTGGCCCTTTGTATGGCCGTGGGCCGGTATGGCCTCGATCTCTACGGTGCCTATCCTTACGGTCTCCCATGGGTCGAAGGTCGCGGTGGGGACTGGAACCGTCTTGAGGTTGAATACCCTCCGGACGTAGTCGATCCAGTCCCTCCATATGGGTGGCGCGAACCTCTTGGCCAGCTCCTCTAGGGTTTGGAACTGGGCGTCGTAGCTTGGCATGTAAGTCTCCTTGCCTCGTAGCAGCTCGTGGTGTGTTACGTGGTCGGGGTGTATGTGGGTGTATAGCACCGCGTCTACCCTGTCCCTGACCGCCAGTATATTGTTCCTGCCACAGCCAGCGTCGACTAGCACCGTCTTTGGACTGGATTTTATTAGGAGACAGTTTGAGGAGGGGAACCTCCCCCTCCCAGGACCCACTATTAAGTGGATGGATTGAGTCAATCCTGGTCAACCGGCCAGGGAGAACCCTTATTCGTCGCTGGCCTTCTCGACACCTATGGTTACCTTGTAGCCGTCTATGTTCCACTCCTTAGTGTAGGCGTCTTCTGGAGGGTTCGTGTAGTTTATCGCCTCCGCCCTCGTCTCATAGGATATGTACTCCTCCATCTCCCTGGCAGCCTCTATGACTTCGTTGTCGCCCGTTAGCCACACCCGTATCTTGGCCTCGACCGGCAGGTCCATCTCCTTCCTCATAGCCTGTATCCTCCTGACCAGGTCCCTGGCTATGCCTTCGACGAGTTCCCTCCTGCCTATCCTCGCGTCAACCGCCACCAGGCCTATGTCCGTCTCGGCGACCGCTAGCCACTCGGGGTAGCCTGCCTTTATGTTGACGTGCCTCGGCTCAAGCACTATCTCCTCGCCGTCGATCACGGCCTTGTGGGCGCCCTTCTCCACTAGGTCCTTGGCGACCTTCTCCTTGTTCGCCTCTATGTACCCGACTATCTTCTTCGAGAGCCTTCTGAACTCGGGGCCTATCGCCCTGTAGTTGGGCTCCACGTCGTAGACCTTTAGGCCCTCGAAGAACTCCGGGCCGACGAGTTCTAGCTCCTTGGCGTTGGCTAGGGATAGTATCACCTTTCTGGTCAGCTCTAGCTTCCAGGCCTCTTCTCCCTTCTTGAGGGATACTATTACCCTTGAGACCGGCTGCCTCAGCTTTAGCCTCGCCTTGTTTCGGGCTGCGGCTACGGCCTCTACTATCTTCTTGGCCGTCTCCATGGCCTCCTCAAGCCTGGCGTCCCGTAGGCCTGGCTCCTCGCCCGGCAGGTCTAGTAGGTGTATGCTCACGGGGCCTTTCAATGCCTCCCTGTACATTAACTGGTAGATGTATTCTGTCGTGAAGGGTATGAAGGGCGCGGCTAGGAGTAGCCATTCCCAGAGGACCTTGTGTAGCACCGCGTAGGCCGCCTTCTTGGTCGGAGTCTCAGCCTCCTCCCATACTCTTCTCCTTATCAGCCTTATGTACCAGTGGCTCACGTCCTCTACCATGAACTCTCGGAGGGCTCTCGCCGCCTCGTGTAGCTTGTAGGATTTCATGGCCCTGTGGTAGGCCTCCTTTAGGTTTGAGAGCCTTGACAGTATCCACTTGTCCTCTAGCTCTAGCCAGTCCTTGTCTAGCTTCTCTAGGGGTTCCTCTAGGGGGTCGTATTTGTCTAGGCTCATGTAGGTTGAGGCGAAGGAGTAGACGTTCCATACTATGTTTAGGGCTCTACGCGCCTGCTCCATAGCCTTCCACTGGAATCTCAGGTCCTCCCACACGGTGTTCTGCATGCTCCATAGCCTGACGGCGTCCCTGGGCATGCGTGATATGAGTTCCGTGAACTCTATGTAGTTTCCTAGGCTCTTGTGCATCTCCCTCCCATGCTCGTCTAGGGCGAACCCGTGGACCAGTACTTTGAGGTATGGCCTCTCGTTGAACCCTATTATGCCGCTTCTCAGCAGGCTGA
This sequence comes from Candidatus Thermodiscus eudorianus, assembly GCA_015521085.1. Taxonomy (NCBI): domain Archaea; kingdom Thermoproteati; phylum Thermoproteota; class Thermoprotei; order Acidilobales; family Acidilobaceae; genus Thermodiscus; species Thermodiscus eudorianus (SeqCode). The sequence continues at coordinate 79,225 of WAOW01000001.1, read as the reverse complement.
AGAACCATCCCCTTATCTGGTCGTGCCCCTCTACTATGAAGTCGACTGGCTTGAGGGACTCGTAGGGCTCCCTATTCTTGGGGTATCCGAGGCTCGCGTAGAACGCGACTCCGGAGTCGAACCATACATCCATTACGTCGGGGACCCTCTCCATTACCCCGCCACACTTGGGGCACTTCAGCTTGACCCTGTCGACCCAGGGCCTGTGGAGGTCCTCTGGCTCCTCCCCGCCCATCTCCACTAGCTCCTTAGTGCTGCCTATGACGTGGGTGTAGCCGCACTCCCTGCAACGCCATACTGGTAGTGGTATCCCCCAGAACCTCTGGCGTGATATGACCCAGTCCCTGACCTCCTTGAGGAGGTTGGTGAACCGGGTCTTGGCCCATTCGGGGACCCATTCTATGCGCTCGGCCTCCTCCAGTAGCTTGTCTTTTAGCTTGGATACCGCTATGAACCACTGGTTTGTGGCCCTTAGTACTAGTGGGGTCTTGCACCTCCAGCATATCGGGTACCTGTGGGTGACTGTTGACTTGTGGAATAGTGCCCCGAGCCTTTCTAGGTCTTCCATTATGGCCTTGTTGGCCTCCTTCCTGAAGTAGAGGCCCTTGTACTTCCCGGCGCCCTCGGTCATCCTGCCCTGGTTGTCTACCAGCGAGACTACTGGGGCCCCTACACGGTCCATGTTTATCTCGTAGTCTATCTCTCCGTGCCCGGGGGCCGAGTGGACGAGGCCTGTTCCCTCGGTCGCGACCACCGCCTCCGGGGCCATGACCACCCTGTGGTACTTGCTCAGCGTGTCCTGGGCTGGTACTATGCCTTCTAGCGGGTGCTTGTATTCTAGGCCCTCTAGGTCTTTCCCCTTGAACTCTTCGACTACCTTGTAGTCGGTGACCCCGGCTTCCTCCATCACCTTTTCAAGCCTCGCCTTGGCTAGTATTAGGTACTCGCCGTTGACTAGGACCTTGACATAGTCAAGGTCGGGGTGCGCCATTACGAACGCGTTCGCCGGGAGGGTCCATGGGGTGGTGGTCCATACTAGGAGGCTGGTCTTCTCCATGCCCTTAACGGGGAACTTGACGTATATGCTCGGGTCGGTGAGCACGGCGTACTCGCTGACCTCGTAGTCTGCCAGGGTGGTCTCACACCTCGGGCACCAGTGTACTACCCTGTAGCCCTCGTAGAGTAGGCCCTGTTCCCAGGCCCTCTTTATGAGCCACCATCCACTCTCTATGTAGTCTTTCTCGAAGGTTACGTAGGGGTTGTCCCAGTCCATGAAGACGCCTATCTCCTTGAAGTGCTCTGTCATGGCTTTCAGGTTCTCTAGCGCGAACCTCTTACAGTGCTCGACGAACTTCTCGACGCCCACCTTCTCCACTATCTCCTTCTTGGTCCATATGCCGAGCTCCTTCTCTATCTTAACCTCTATCGGGAGCCCGTGCGTGTCGTAGCCGGGCTTGTCCCAGACGCGGTAGCCCATCATCCTATGGTAGCGGAGGACTACGTCCTTGATCACCTTGTTCCAGGCGGTGCCGACGTGTATACTCTTAGCACTGGCATAGGGCGGACCGTCTAGGAAGTAGAACTTCCTGTTAGACGACTCAGACTTCTCCTTGACGAGCCTATAGACCCTGTTCTCAGCCCAGAACCTCTTAACCCAGTCTTCGAGGCCGAACTGGTCGTAGCGGACCCTTGAGAGCCTATCACTTATAGCCGGCAACTCTATCTCCACAGGAACGGGTTTATGGATTGACAAATAAAGCCAACGATAGCCGCCGAATATACCCCTACGGGCACACGACGGGGCGAGGATACACCTAGCCGGGCTCATTATTTAGCTTATCCATTATCATCTCCCTGATAAGCCTCGGGTCAACGGCCCTCTTACCCACCCGGCGGATGACCTGGCCCACTAGGAAGTCAAGCGCCTTACCCCTGCCGCTCCTATAGTCGTTGACCGCCTTCGGGAAGCTCTCAATGACCTCCTCGACAATCTCCTCAAGATTACCCGCCTTCTCGGGGAGTACCTCCTCAAGCCGGGCCCGGGGATTAGCGGCTAGCCTGGGTACGACCAGCCCCGTGACGGCCTTCAACGGGTACTCGCCCCTGGCCACGAGGAGCACTATCTCCGAGAACGTCTCCGGCCCAGGCCAGTTCCCCGGGTCATAGGGGTCCCTCTGTAGATCCTTCAAGGCGCCCTTATAGTCCACGCCTATCAGCCTAGCCAGGACAACGGGGTCAACGCCCTCTCTCCCGGCTGCGGCCTTGAAGATATTGGCGGCGTGCTTGACCTGGATTATACTCCACGCGACCTCCCTAGGCACGCCCATCGACACCATCGACTCCAGCAGGCTCCTAGGTAGCTCCGTTAGAAGATCCTCCGCCTCCCCTAGTAGCGGCTTGGTGAGGATCATTGGCAGGTCGGGGTCCGGCATGTACAGGTATTCTTCTTCCTCCTCCTTGTGGCGTAGTGGCTTGGTCAGCCTCCTCGCGGCGTCCCAGTGCCTGGTCTCCCTGTTGACCGTCCCGCCCCGCTCTATTATGAGGCTCTGCCTACGGTACTCGTATTGGAGGGCCCTCTCTACCTCGTGGGTCGAGCCTATATTCTTCACCTCGACTCTCTCGCCGCCCTCCACGCTTATGTTGGCGTCAACCCTGAAGGCCCCCTCTAGGCGTGGATTCGTGGCTCCGATATACTCCAAGTTGAGCAACAGGTACTCTACAAAGGCCCTGGCAGCCCTGGGACTGGGGATATCGGGCTCCGTCACTATCTCCAGTAGGGGGACCCCGCTCCGGTTATAGTCGACCAGGACGTAGGGGCTTGATACAATGCTACCCTCGGGGTACACGGAGCGGCCGGGGTCCTCCTCCAGGTTGACCCTCCTAATCCTAACCCTATGCCACTCCCAGGACTCCGGGTCGAGGTACTCGAAGGAGCCCCCCATGCACACCGGGGCCCCGCCAGCCCTCTCATACTGAGTTATCTGGTAGTTCTTGGGGAGGTCCGGGTAGAAGTAGTGCTTCCTAGTGAAGACAATGGCCCCGGGTATCCTACAGTTGAGTATCCTGGCGGCCGCGAGGGCTAACACAACGGCGCGCCGCGAGGGCACCGGCAGGGCTCCCGGGAGGCCTAGGCAGACCGGGCAGACGTTCGAGTTGGGGGGCAGTCCCCGGTAGTTGCTCTTACATGAGCAGAAGAGTTTTGACCCGGCCTCCGTCAGCTGCACGTGGACCTCAAGGCCTATCTTAGCCTTCACCAGCAGCCACCCCCGCCAAGCCGGTTACCTCCTCTACTAGGAGGCCTGCCTCGAAGAGCGCCTCCTCGCCCCAGGGCCTGGCCATCAACTGTAGCCCCACGGGTCCCTCGCTGGTCAGGGCTATCGGGATCTGGAGCGCTGGCACCCCGGCCAGGTTTGCCGTGACGGTGGCTAGGTCTAGAGCGTAGAGGCTTAGAGGGTCCCTCAGCCTCTCGCCTAGTAGCGGAGGTGTCACCGGGCTCGTGGGCGTCGCGACTAGGCACTCCCTTGTGAGCTTCAGCATCTCGTCCCTGACCAGCCTCCTTACACGGGTCGCCAGCACGTAGTACTCGTCCCTGTAGCCCTCGCTTAGAACGAACACGCCCATCGCTATCCTCTTCCTGACCTCGGCGCCGAATAGCATGGACCTCGCAACTATATTCTGCCTCTCCCAGCCTGGCTCCCGTATGCCGAGGCAGTTGTATAGGCCTCCATCGTAGCGGGCTAGGTTGCTGGCCGCCTCCGCCATCGCTATTATGTAGTATGTTGGGAGGACGTACTCCTGTAGCTCCAGCGATACTGTCTCGACCTCTACGCCCTCCGACTCCAGCCTCTCAATTACCCTCTCGAACTCCCTGGCTACCTGCTTCGAGGACGCCTCTAGGACCTCCCTCACAACGCATAGCTTCAAGCCCCGGGGATCGCTTGGGGACAGGGCGGCGGGGTCTGGGGGTTTGCTTTCCAGGCTCGTCGCGTCCAGGGGGTCGGGCCCCGCTATGACGCTGTATAGTAGTGCCAGGTCTCTGACGCTCCTCGCCATCGGGCCTATCTGTTCCAGGCTGTTGGCGTAGGGTATTAGTCCTCTACGGCTGACGGCGCCGTAGGTGGGTTTCAGCCCTACCGTCGCGGTGTAGGCTCCTGGCAGCCGTATGCTGCCCCCGGTGTCGCTGCCCAGCGCGAGGTCTACTGCCTTGTAGGCTAGGGCTGCCCCGCTCCCGCTACTGCTTCCCCCGGGGACCCTCCTCGTGTCCCACGGGTTCCTGGTTGGGCCGAAGGCGCTGAACTCGCCTGTGCTGCCCATTGCGAACTCGTCCATGTTGGTCTTTCCCACAATAATGGCGCCTTGCTCTAGTAGCTTGTCGACGACGTGTGCATTGTATGGAGGCTTGTAGCATTCCAGCATCTTGCTGCCGGCAGTGGTGGGTAGCCAGTCTGTGGATATGTTGTCTTTAACCGCTACTAGGACCCCCTCTAGCCTACGAGCTTTCCCCTGCTTGATCCTTCTACGCGACTCCTCCGCTAGCCTGCGGAGATTCTCGGGGTCTTCTAGGGTTATGAACGCGTTTATCCCTGGCTCTAGCCATTCGATCCTCTTCAGGGCCTCTTCTAGCCTCTCGACCGGGTCGTAGGATTGCGATGCTAGGGCTTCTAGGAGGCTCTGGGGGTCCCTCAAGCCTTACCCCTCCAAGGGAGTTTTACGTAGCCCTCCTCTAGCGTGACCCCCAGCTCCTCTACATTGACCTGCCCGTATCCTTCCCCCTCCCTGAGCCTGGATTCCACTTCCCAGACGTGGTATAGAGGTTCAACGCTCCCGGCGAGTTCCCTTGCTTTTGATAGCCTCGCGAAGAAGCTCCTTATAGAGTCTATGGAGCTGCAGTCTTCTTCTGAGAGTTTGATGCGGGCGAGTTTGGAGAGCTGTTCTAGGATCGAACTACAATCCTCCACTCTGTGCCCCAAGGAAAGGGGATGCGGTTGACCTGGGTTAAAGGCGTAACGTTGCGTGAAGGAGAAAGTAGAGGGTGGAGGCCGTGGTTTACTCGGAGCCGGCCTCTCTCCGGGCCTCCTCTATCAGGTCTACTATCTTATCGCGTGGTATCGTCCTGGAGGGGTATTCGGGTATTATGCCCTTGGGCCTTATGAAGAGTACTATGAGTATGAGGGCGGCGACTAGTATGTATTCAAGGGCGTTGGCGAAGTTGCCTGGGTCTATCCCCACGGCGTCCACGTGTAGTACTGAGGCTATCTGGTTCTTGTAGATCCTTATAGGCCCTATCAGCAGCGCGCCTACCACTACTGAGGCGAGGGCGGCTCCCTTGTTGCTGCTCATACCGCCCAGTATCATTAGGGCCCAAGGCCAGAAGGTCCAGAGCACCCTGTCGAATATGCTCATGGCCGCCACGCTGGAGCCGGCTATCCATGGTGAGAAGCTGTATGATACCCCGGCTAGGGCGGCTAGAGCGCTGCCGATTATCATGGCGTCCCTCCTGACCTTGGCTATGTCCTTTCCTATGGCCTCGGCGCTCTCCTCGTCGTCCCTCACCGCCCTGAATAGCCTGCCGCTGGGGCTGTGGTATAGCCTCTCAAGGAGCAGGTATACGCCTACTGCCAGGAGTAGTACGAAGACCGTTGACCAGAGGCCTGCGTTGCCCGTGAAGCCGAAGGCGTTTGGCACGGTGAGGCCTACGGTGGGTGTTGAGCCCATTAGGGGCTTGTAGTACATGACGAATATCCTGGTGCCCTCGCTCGCGGCCAACAGCATTATAGCCAGGTAGTCTCCCCTCAGCCTTAGCGCCGGGTATGAGGCTAGCCAGCCTAGCAGGCCTCCGAGTATTAGGGCTACTATCACTGAGAAGAGTATGATTACCAGTGAGACGCCTGGCATGCTTGGGAGTATCTGGTTCACATGGGCCATTAGCTCCGTGTTGTTCGTTATAGTCATCTTGACGGCTTCCCATGGGGTTAGGCCTAGCTGGCTAGCCGCGGCCGCGGCGGCTATCCTGGCTGAGAGGTTCCCGACCACTATACCTCCTACCGCGAAGAACATTGCGTGGCCGAAGTCCGGTATGCCGGTCATCCCTGCCTTGACGTTTAGGGCCGCGGTTAGCACGTAGTAGATTGCTATGAAGCTTATGATCTCCTCGAATAGTACTTCGAGGTTGACCATCGCCCTCTACACCCCCTCCTCCTTCCTAGAGAGGATTCTCCTTAGCCTGCCGCTCTTTATCAGGCCGCTCAGGCCCTCTGGAGCGAAGAGCAGGGTCAGCGCTACCGCCAGCATTGATATGACCTTGCTGTACTTGAAGAGCTCTGCGTTGCCGGTGAGTACCGCTAGCCAGTTCGGTATGTAGAGTTCGACGAACCCGATTAGAACTCCGCCGCCTATGCTGCCGAATATACTGTTTACTCCCCCTATTATGCTGCCGGCGAAGGCGCTGACTACTATCTCGTCGGCCGGGCTCGTCGCTGATATGGGCTTCAGGCTCCCGGCTCCCGCGGCCATGAGCATTAGGTAGCCTGCTAGACCTGCTGTCAACCCGCTGATTATCCATGATATCGCGTATACCTTCTCTACGTTGATGCCGAGTACCTCTGCTAGCGGGGGGTTCTCGACGCTGGCCCTCATCTTGACTCCGAGCGTTGTCTTGAATAGTAGTAGGTACAGTGATAGGCCTAGTAGTATTATGAGGGCTATTGAGAACAGGAAGGAGCCGCTTATGAATGTGCCGCCCTTCGTCACAACTATCACGTCGTAGCTGGTCATGCTCATCTTCGTTGACAGTACCCCCACGTCGGCGAGTATCTTCCTTATATCGACGTGCGTGTTGTATATGAAGAGGGCCGCTACCAGGAGGAAGTCGTAGGCTAGAGTCGCGATCATAAGCATGAGGAAGTCGGCCCCCCTCTTTGATAGGGGCTTCAGTATCCCGTAGTACTCTACGAGCGCTGCTATGACGCCGAATACCATTGAGACTACTATGCCTATGGCGTAGAACTCCCATGAGAAGGGCACTGTCGTGGCCCCAATGAACGTCTCCTTGGGGGTCAGGTTGGGCCCTGTCCCGGTTGACTTGGCGTAGTACGCCATTAGCGTGGCTGAGGCATAGGCCGCCACCAGGCTTAGCCTCGGGTGGGCGAAGTTGAACACCTTGGTGGTCATGTAGATGAGCGTGATCCCTAGGCTCAGCAGGGCTAGGACGCTTGCGTATATCGTGGTGCTCATGAACAGGTTCCAGTCCACGGGATCTCCACCTCCTATACTCCCAGCCCCAGGTAGATGCGGGCCAGGTCCTTCCTGGCCATCAGCTCCTTCGCGGGCCCGTCGAAAACAACTCTCCCACTGACGACTAGGACTCCCTTGTCCCCTATCTCTAGCCCCGCCTTGGTGTTCTGCTCCACTAGCACTATCGTGTAGCCCTGCTCGTTCAGCCTCTTGACGTTGGCTAGCACCTCCTTTGCTATCTTAGGCGCTAGTCCTGCTGTTGGCTCGTCTATTAGGAATAGCTTGGGCTTCCTGATCATGCCGATCCCCATGGCGAGCATCTGCCTCTCACCGCCGCTCATAGTACCGGCCTTCTGGTCCATCCTCTCCCGTAGCCTTGGGAAGGTCTCGAACACCTCGTTTATCCTCTCCTCCAATACGTCCTTCGGGAGGTCGTGGCCTGCCAGCCTCAGGTTCTCTATGACCGTGAGGTTGGCGAATATGTTGTTCAGCTGGAATATGAACGCCATCCCCAGCTTGGCCCTCTCGTGGGGGGCCATGTGGGTTATGTCCCTGCCGTCGAACAGCACCTTTCCACTATAGACTGTCGTGAGGCCGAAGAGCGTCTTCAACAGCGTGCTCTTGCCGGCCCCGTTAGGGCCTACTATGACTGTTATCTTGCCCGTGGGTATCTCTAGGTTGACGTCGAAGAGCGTCTGCAGCTTCCCATAGCCGGCGTTGACGTCTATGAGCTTCATTATGGCGTCTCCGTTACCCTGGGCCACGGCTAACCACCCAGATAGCTCTCCAGGACCATGGGGTTGTTGAGCACCTCTTCGGGAGTCCCCTCGGCGATCACCCTGCCCATGTTCATCGCGTAGGCATAGTCCATGTACTTCGCTACCAGGCCTATCCTGTGCTCTATTATGAGGAATGTTATGTGCTTCTCCCTGCTGAGCTTGATTATCTTCTGGAAGAGCTCCTCGACCAGCCTCGGGTTGACGCCGGCGGCCGGCTCGTCCATGATAATGGTGTCGGCGCCCTTCATAATCGCCCTAGCTATCTCAAGGAGCTTCAACTGGCCGCCGCTCAGCTCGCTAGCCCTTACATCCCACTTGGGGAGGAGACCAACCCATTCTAGGATGGATAAGGCCCTCTTAGTCGCCTCCTCCTCGAAACCAAGCCACCTCCCCCTAGATATCCCGGCCAGGTAGGGGTTCTCCCCCGGGTTCCCCTCGGCCGCTGCAAGAACGTTCTCCAAGACGGTTAAATTCATAAAGGGCCTGGGGATCTGGAAGGTCCTAACCATGCCCAGCTTAACCCTGTCATGGGGCGGGATGTGGGTTATATCCCGTCCCTTGAATATCACCTTCCCCTCGTCCGGGGGGATGAACCCTGAGACTACGTTGACCAGCGTGGTCTTCCCGCTCCCGTTGGGGCCGATCAACAGGGTGATCCTGCCCCTGAACAACTTGATATTGACCCGGTTCAGCGCAACTATGCCCCCGAACCTCTTCACCAGGTCACGGGTCTCAAGTACAACTCCCCCCTCGGGCGGAGCCCCCTTAGCCCGGTCTTGCACGCCTGCCTGAGACACTTTCTTCACCCTTTAATGCGGGTGTCTACGGGCTTCTCATGGCTGGTTGTAGGGGGTCTAGGAGACGACTATAAATCCGCTACCTCCTCGTGGACAAGGATTTAGAGGGAAAAATTATTGTCAAAGAAAGGAGTTGAGTGTATGGTAGGCTAGAGGGCTATTTCTTGGCTAATGCTATTGCAGCTATTATTATGATGATAATGATTATGATGCCTACTATTAGCCCGGTGCTGGTGCCGCCCTTCTTCTCCTCGGTGGTAGTGGTCTTAGCCGTCTCTGCTGGTGAAGCTGTTGTCGTAGTCGGGGATGGTGCTGCGGTGGTGGTCTTGGTCGGGGATGGGGCGGGGGCGAATGTCTCCTGGAATAGGTCTAGGTAGGTCTTCCCGTTCGGTAGCTTGATGAAGACTACCTTGTCCTCAAGGCCCTTGTACTGGCCAGCCTTGACCCAGTCGTACTTTGCCCCAGTTTTCATAACGACCCAGAAGTCGTAGTCGGCGGTGGCCCTGTCGCCAGCGTCATTCAGCGGGAACTTGCCGGTTGCAGCATACTTCGCGAACTCGTCGCTCTGGACTACCTGTGGTATGAGCTGCTTGACCTTGTTGACTAGCTGGTCCATGTCGTCTGTCTGCCCGGCCTGTAGTATTGCTAACGCGATGGCTACTACAGCGTCGTGTGCTGCCAGGGCGTATGCGTCGGGCTCTACGCCTAGCTTCTGCTTCACGTACTGGGCGACCTTAGCCTGCTCGTCCGTCGCGGCTGGGCTGAAGATCGGGTTGATGAAGAGCACCTTCGAGGAGAACTCGCCGCTGACAGGGTCGCTTACTATCTCGGTTAGCAGGGCTGTACCGTCGCTGCCAATCCAGGCTACTTTGCCAGTGTTGGGGTACTTCCTAGCCTCTATGAAGAGGTCCTTGGCCTCGTTGAAGGCTATCAGTATAACTGCGACCTCGTTCGGCTTGTATTCCTTGAGCAGCTTGCCTAGCTCGTCGTTTAGGTTCGTGGCTATGCTTGAGAAGGCTGGGCTCTCGGCGTTGTAGCTGTACACCTTAGCTACCTCGACTCCCCTGTCTTGGAGCACCTTCTTTGTGGCCTCCATTAGCCCGTTGCCCCAGGTATCGGCCCTGTTGATTATGACGACCGCCTTTAGGCCTAGCTTCTCGGCTAGCGCACCTATGGCCTTGCTCTGCACGTCGTCGGCTGGACAGAACCTGAAGACGTTGTCGTTGGGTATGGCCAGCTCTATGGCGGTGCTGCTCGGGCTGATTATGAGCACGTTCTGCTCGTCAGCGGTGCCCTTCACCTTCTTAACCTCTGCGCTGGTCATTGGCCCGACCACGAACTTGACTCCCTGGGCTACCAGTGAGCTCAGCTTCTGTACCGCCACGTCGGGCTTGGTCTGCGTGTCCTCAACCACGAGGTTTAGCCTGAACCAGGCGTTCTTCTCCTCTAGGTACTGGTTCATCTCTTGGACCGCGAATTCTACCGCGGCGTTGGCTCTTTCTCCGTAGCTCTGTAGGTCTCCTGTCAGTGGTAGTAGGCCGCCTATGGTGATTGTTACCGGCTGTGAGTATGATACCGCTGCCATGACAGGGGCTATCGTGAATAGTGCCAGTAGGATTGCCGCTATCCATTTCATGCCCACGAAGCGCACACCCCACTTCAAAGGGATATCTTCGTCGATACCGGTAGCAGTGTCCAGTTAAAATATGCTTTGTATCTCATGTGAAAATATATTATAACCATTACCCGCCCAGGGATAATACCATAAGACCTGCATCCAAAGCCACAATATGATATACTGTTTTTGCCATCTGGGCTTCCGGGTTAAAACAGGGAGCCAAAGCGAATACCACCCCGGGTACAGGGTCTTGGACAAGATACGAGTACACCTAGTGGCATACACGAGGGAGGGCGACAAAATCATAGCAGCCGCGTCGAAGCTGAGCCTCTCAAGGAAGGACGTCCAAAGCCTCCTATCAATGAAGGATGAGGAGGTGGAGACCTGGATAAGGGAAACCTGGAGGAGGCAACACTTCAGCCCGTGGGAGCACTCAAGCTACACGTGGATAGCCGAAGGCTGCTCCCGGGTATGCACGCACCAACTAGTCCGGCACAGGATAGCGAGCTATACGCAGCAGAGCATGAGATACACTGAGGGGACTCTAAGGGACATAGCCCTGAAGGCGTCGAGCCTCCTGGGACTCGACTGCCCGCCCTCGCCTAAGAGATTCCCCGAGAGGGACGCATACAAATGCTACTCCAAGGCACTCGGCATGACAGACAGTCTAGACGATGAAACCGTGGTGTCTCTGGCGAGGGAGGCCTACGTCTTCCCCCCGAGCATGGATAGCGACCAGCTAGTGGAGACCGCGAAGCACTATCTACAGGCCACATCTATGTACTACAAGCTACTCGCGAGAGGCGTGCCCAGAGAAGACGCGAGGTTCACTATACCCCATGCAGTTAGGAGCAGGATAATCGCCACCATGAACGCCAGGGAACTAGTCCAATCCTTCCTACCGCTCAGGATGTGCACCCGGGCACAGTGGGAGATAAGACACGTCTCATGGCTCCTATGGAATAAGCTGGTACAGGTCCATCCACGACTCTTCAAGTGGACAGGGCCCCGCTGCGTCTTCCAGGAGAATACAAGCAGGAGGGACCCCCAGCCACTCGCCAACTACATTGACGGGACAGCCGGGTTCACGATCAATAGATGCCCCGAACTCGTGCCACGGGAGGGGATAAGGGCCTGCCTCCTATACGCCTGGAGGTTCACCAACGGTAGGCCAGTATAGGCGGGGCGACCGGTGTCTGGGAGCGGGGGTGGCGGTGTTATTGTTTCTTGGACTTGGAGAGGAAAGCCCTGGCCTCCTCTATGAATTCCTCCCTCTCGGCCAGGGCAACGAGGTCTTTAGCCCTCTCAAGCCACGACATCTTATCCCTCCTCAACGGTCCCAGGAAGGCGTCTACCGCCCGGCCTCCAGCGGACTCCAATTGAGCGGCTAGCCTGGCTACCGCTTCTAGCGCCGAGTCCAGGTCCTCGAATACACTGGACACTATGCCTAGGCTGCGGGCCTCCTCGACGCTGACCCTCTCCATGGCGAGCCCCAGCTGGGCTAGCCTGGCTGAGCCGTTCTGCGCCGTCAACCCGGCTAGCATCGGGGGTATCAGGCCCCATCGCAGCTCGGGCCACTGTAGCCAGCTCCCTTTAACTGCATACACCAAGTCAGCGGCTAGCGCTAGCTCTGCGCCGCCCGCCACAGCTGGGCCGTTCATCACGACTACAACCGGCTTCCACGAGTCGAACCCGGCGATGCTCCCCCGGCAAGAGACTATTGCCTCTAGGAACTCCTTGAATCGCTCGAAGAGCCTTCTAACGTCGCCTGCTGTATTGGCGTTCGCGATCTCTTCGAGGTCCATTCCGGCCGAGAAGAGTCTTCCCTCGCCCCTTATCGCTACTAGGCTTGCTATGCTCCTGCACCCTTCGAGCGTCCTGTTCCTCAGTTCTTGGAGCGTCTCTGAGTCGAAGCTGTTCAGTTTATCTGGCTTGTCTAGGATTATCCAATACACCTTGCCGTCTAGATAGGACTTGACCATTGTATAGACCACCTCGTTACCCAGGCCTTTCTAGAGGGTTAAATCGATTGCACGGGAAGACGGCCTGGTGGACGGCTGAGCGGAAAGCCTAAAACCCTAGAAGGCTTTAACGAGTCAATACGGAGGGTGCCGCGGTCGCCTAGCCTGGTTAGGGCGCCGGCCTGCTAAGCCGGTGGGGGAGACCCCGCGCGGGTTCAAATCCCGCCCGCGGCGCCACCAGTGGCCCCCTCACTTCTAGCTTGGAAGCTTTAAACGAGGGCTAGTGTGCTCCGGGATCATCTAGGAAAAATAGTTTAGGATAAAAATATAATGGATGGGGCTAGGCTTAGCCCCTCAACGCTCTCGGGACACCGTCCTCCAGTAACCTGAGCTTGACTGGATGGTATAGCTTCTTCAGTGGAGTGACGTGTATCGACGACTTCCTCGGGTAGAGCAGCCCCTCCAGGGCGGCTCCAAGTATAGCGTCGCGGTTCAAGGGTTCCGGTAGTAGGAGCACTCCTTGACAGCCGTAGGGTCTCGCTAGCTTGCGCTCTAGACTATCTACTACATTGTATATGGAGTAGAGGGACCCTCTCAGGGTAGCTGTATGGGCTCCGGATCTGAGTATGATCCTCGATGGGCCCCTCTCCAATCCCTCCTCCAGGAGAGAGGCTGCACGGTACAGCGCATCTTCGGGCGTAGCGGCCTCCACACAGATTCTTCTAACGGGGGCCTGTATCCCCGCTATGTCCCTGTCATAGCTGGCTCGTACTACCGGGGCGTACCTGGCTCCTAGCAGTTTGAGGGCCTCTATGCGGTGGTGCCCGTCTATTACCGTGTTGGTTTCTTCCTCTATGATTAGTGGCCTGTAGAGCACGCCTATCCTAGCGAGGCTCCTGGCTATATCGGCTACGCGTCCCTTATCGACGTCCTCGTGTGGCCTGAGCTCGGCGAGCCTGACGAGCTCAACCCTATACTCCACAATAGGCATCAGCCCTCCTGTAGGCCCGGCAGGTATGAGAGATCCGGCTTCCCCAGCTCAGCATCAACCAGCTTCCCGGCTAGGTAATCGTCGTATCCCTTTAGGTCTAGCAGGCCGTGGCCGCTGAAGTTAAACACGATAACCCTCTCCTCGCCTAGGCGCTTGGCCTCAAGGGCCAGGTCTATAACGGCCTTCACCGCGTGAGCCGTCTCCGGGGCGGCTATGAAGCCCTCGGCCCTCGCGAATTCCAGAGCCGCCTCGAAGACCTCCGTCTGCCTGTAGGCCACGGGCTTCACAATCCCATGGTTTACTAGTATGCTTAGCGTAGGGGCGACTCCATGGTACCGCAGTCCGCCCGCGTGTATGGGTGGCGGGACGTACTTGTGGCCTAGAGTGTGCATCTTGAGCAGTGGTGTTAGCCCCGCCGAGTCCCCATAGTCGTACGTGTAAACGCCCCTTGTCATCGAGGGAGCCGCCTTGGGCTCCACGGCTATTATCTCGGCGTCCAGCTTGCCAGCGAGCTTCTCCCTTATGAAGGGGTAGGTGAACCCGGCGAAGTTGCTCCCGCCGCCAACGCATCCCACGAGGTGTGTCGGCGGCTCCTCTCCGAGGTGTTCTAGCTGCTTCATGGCTTCCTGCCCTATCACGGTCTGGTGTAGGAGCACGCTGTTGAGCACGGATCCCAGCGAGTACTTGGTGTTCGGGTTCGAAACGGCGTCTTCGATGGCCTCGCTTATGGCTATGCCGAGGCTACCCGGGTTGCCGGGGTCCTCCTCTAGGATCTTCCTCCCTACGCTGGTGTATTTGCTCGGGCTTGGTACGACCTCAGCGCCGTAGGCCTGCATTAGTATCCTGCGGTATGGCTTCTGGTGGTAGCTCACCTTGACCATGTAGACTCTTACCGTGACACCGAAGAGTGCTCCCGCCAGGGCCAGGGCGCTGCCCCACTGTCCGGCTCCGGTCTCGGTTGTAAGCCTTTCTATGCCCTCCTCCCTCGCCATGTGGGCCTGTGCTAGCGCTGTGTTTACTTTGTGGGCTCCAGTCGGTAGTACCCCCTCGTACTTGAAGTATATCCTGGCCGGCGTGTCAAGCCTCTCTTCAAGCCTCTTAGCTCTAAGTAGTGGGGTTGGCCTGCCCACCTCTAGGTATGCTCTGAGCACCTCGTCTGGTATTGGTATGTAGCGTTCGTTGCTGGTCTCCTGTCGGACCAGTTCCTTGGGGAAGACTGCTTCAAGCTCTCTAGGATCTAGTATGGATCCGTCTGGCTTCCTAGGTGGTGGTAGTGGGCTTGGAAGGTCGGGCACGATGTTGTACCAGGAGGTGGGGATTATATCCTCGGATTGAGGAGCGCGGAGTCCGCGGGGAGTTAACCCCATTGGGGCATCCTCATCACCTCGTCGGCCTTCATGGGATACCCCTACTCGGTATAAATAGATGGGCGCCGGGCTTGCTAGTGTCCCCATGTATGGACCCAGGGCTATCCCCGGCTTAAGCCGTCCATGCCCTTCACGGTCCCGGCTAGCTTGTGTAGGAAGTCCCGGATTCTCTCGTTGGAGCTTATTATCTCGTGTGGCTCCCCCTCGGCGATTATCACGCCGTTCTCCATGTAGAGCATCTTGTCGGCTATCTCAAGGGCGAAGTCCATTTCATGGGTCACTATTATCATCGACTTGCCCAGGCGCGCGACCTCGTATAGCGCGTCGAGCACGTCGAGCCTAGACTCGGGGTCCAAAGCACTTGTGGGCTCATCGAGCAGGAGGAGGTCGGGGTCCATTGCGAGGGCCCTTGCCAGGGCCGCCCTCTGCTGCTGCCCACCACTCAGCTGAGAGGGATACCGGTCAGCCAGGTCTTCTATGCCGAAGAGCTTCAGGTACCGTAGCGCGGTTTCCCTAGCCTTGTCGGCCTGCACCTTCTTGACGACCCGCAGTGGGAATGTGACGTTATCTATCACCTTCATGTGGGGGAATAGGCCGTAGTGCTGTGGTAGGTAGCCTATCCTGGACCTTATACTCCGGAGCTTTTTCTCGTCGCTGATCCCGGTCACGTCTACTCCCTTGAATATTATTTTTCCCTTGGTGGGCTCGACTAGCCGGGGTATGACCTTTAGTAGTGTTGACTTACCGCTACCACTCGGCCCCGCTATGACCACGTTCTCGGGGGTGTCAACGGTTAGGCTGACTCCGTGGAGTACTTCGTGGCCCCTGTATCCCGCGTGTATGTCTAATAGTTCAAGGGTCTTCACTTTACCCACCTCTCGTAGCCTGGTATGGCCAGCTTCTTCTCGGTGGACTTGGATGCCTTCATGAACGTGTAGGATACTGCCAGGTAGATTAGTGCAACCAAGAGGTAGGCTTCTAGGGCCCGGAAGGTTGCGGCCGTCATGAACTCTCCCACCCTGGTCAACTCCATCACCCCTATAACGCTCGCCAGGGCGCTCTCCTTCAAGAGCATGACGTACTCGTTTGTCAGCGCTGGTATAGCGTTCCTCACGGCCTGTGGCAGCACTACGTGCCGGAGTATCTGGGCCTCACTCAAGCCGAGGGATCTTGCGACGAGCAACTGTTCCTCTGGGACCCCCTTTACGGTTGACCTGACTATCTCCGCCTGGTATGCTCCGCTGTTTAGCCCTATCGCGAGCGTGGCGGCGGTGAAGGCGTTCATCTTTATACCTATACTGGGTAGGCCGAAGAATATCATGAATATTTGTACTAGGAGCGGCGTTCCCCGGAAGAACCCTATGTAGGCCTCTGCAAGCGACTTCACGGGCCAGGGCGCCAGGAACCTCATGAAGCTGAGCAACATGGATATCGTGAAGCCTAGGGCGAAGCCTAGGATTGCTATTGCTATCGTCCTGCCCAGACCCTCTAGGAGGAGGTCCGCGTATGTTAAAGCTAGGTCCAGCAATCATGGACGCCTCCCGGGTAAAAGAGGTGTATTTGCTTGGGGGTCCCCCAGGGGGTCTAGCTCTGGGTTGCGAGCCACTTCGATATCTCCTGGGAGACTATCTGGTCGAACTCGCCGCTCTGCTTCAGGTCCCAGATGACCTGTGATACCTGTTGTTTTAGGTCTAGCGCGTACTGGGGGACTACGACTGCGCTGCAGCTGAAGAAGGGTATGTTGTCGATTATGGTTAGGTCCTTCTCCTTGGATACAATTATCTTGGCGACGTCTGGGGCTACTATCATTGCGTCTATCTGGCCGTTCTTCAGTGAGAGAGTCATCTCGGGATAGACCCTGTCGAAGGTTACTATCTCCGACTTGTCGCCGAAGTACTCCTTTGCCAGGTCCTGCTCGGTAGTGGCCAGCTGGACTCCTATCTTCTTGCCCTCAAGCCAGCTGTAGCCGTTGTAGGAGTCCGCGTCGGATGCCTTGATCACTATAGCCTTCCCCGACTCGCACCTGTAGGGTATCGTGAAGTCGACTGCCTGCAATCTCTTAGGCTTCATGGCCACGTCTGCGATGACGATGTCTACGTCGCCCCTCTGGACGGCCTCGAATAGGGCTGCGAACTTCATGTCCTTTATCTCTAGCTTGACGCCCAGGGCGTCGGCTATCTTCTGGGCTAGGATCATGTCTATGCCAGCGAATTTCCCGTCGGGGGTCACGTACTCGTAGGGCGGCCAGTCGGCGCTCGTGCCGACTATCAGTACTCCCCTCTCTTTGATCTTCTCTAGCTGGTTATGGTGTAGTTTGAACTGTTCCGGGACTTCCTCCTGGGCCGACGAGGATTTACCCCATACCACGATGAGGGCTCCCGCGAGTATTATGGTGAGTACTATGAATGCGAGGGCCACGGGCTTCCATGCCACAGCCATAGGCGTTCACCTACCGCCTGTAACTATATCGTATCATTTATATACATTATTGATACATATGTAACGCTTTTATAAGACATGATACAAACGTAACAGCAGGAGGGACCCCAATTTGAGTGGAAACGCGGCCGAGCTAGTCCGGGAGAGGATAACGAGGGACCCCTGTCTAAGCGATTGCCTGGCAAGGGGGATAGTGAACATCAGCGAGCTGGCGAGGCAAATCGCCAGAGAGATCCGCGAGACCCGGAGGGTAGAGGTAAACCCGGCCGCCGCAAAGATAGCGCTTCACAGGCTAGCCAAGAAGCTCAAAGGCACTATGAGGAGTAGAGTCGAAGAAGTCCTCTCCAAGTCCACCATAATAATACACGACTCCGTAACAATACTAACCTTCCCCGGACACCTAATGCCAAAAGCCCTCTCGGTAACCTCCCAGGTCGCAGAGAATGCGCGCTTCATACAGGTGACACAGGGCTTCAAGCAGGTGACACTAGTAGTATCGTCTGAAGACGTCGACTACATAGTGTCTAGGATAGGCAAGCCCCTGGAGAGGATAGACGAGCAGACCGCGGTGGTCATGGTCAGCCCCGAGGACATAATCACCACGCCCGGAGTAATCGCGTACATAACCAGCTACCTTGCCGGGAACGGGGTCAATATAACCCAGATAATATCATGCTACGTGGACACGATAATAGTGGTGGACTCGCGAGACGCGCTGAAAACCTACAACCTCCTAAGAAACTTAGTATACACCACGCCGGAGTCAAATGTTTGACAGCCTAAACATATACATTAACATAATATTTAACACGGAAGCCGGGATACACTATAGACTCGATCAGCCATGTGCAGAGTCCTCTTCGCCAGAGCCCAGGACGAGGGTGTAAATACTCTAGGGAGCCTTATACACCTACACTATAAGGCGTCGGCGGAAGACCCCCTACTAGCTGAGTTAACGGGGGGAGACGGGCGCCACTGCCACGGCTTCGGGGCGGCCCTGCTAGTCGATCAGGGTAGGGGCTGGGAGCTCCACTACTACAGATATGACGCATACGACTACACTAGAGACTACGAGGATTCCTGTAGGCTGAACCTTGAAATGCTTCAAGAGTACTCTAGGCGCCTCGCAGAAGTCGTTACAAAGGCCCGCCGGGTCCTGCTCCTCCTCCACTCGCGCAGGGCCAGCAGGGGCATGCCGCGTGGAGTCTTGAACACCCATCCCTTCAACGCTGGCATAGCTAGGGAGAAGAGCTATGGAGAACTTTACCTGGCCCACAACGGGAGTGTGCTCGCTGATGCAGTCGCCGAGGAGCTGGGCCTGGACCCTAAATCCTATACCGACTCCCACCTCATAACCCTGTGGATCGCCAGGAGGATCAGGGAGGGAGCTGGCCTCCTGGAGGCGGTAGAGGAGGGGGCTAGATTCGTTAAACGCGCATACGTCATAGGGTCCCTACTGGTCGGCCTAGGCGGCGAGCCTCTACTGGCCTATGCCGGAGTCCTGGCAAGGGGCCTAGACGATGCTAGGAAGCGCTACTACACGCCGTACCTGGCCTATGGAGAGGGTCTAAGGGCCCTCGTCTCGCCCACTATAAAGATGTATGCCGAGGAAGCCGGGCTGGAGGTAGAGTATGAGGATGCTGGTGGGGTAGGCCTGTTATAGCCTCCGCCTAGAGCCGGGAGGGCTATTGGATTAGCTCCCTGATCTTTTCCCGTAGAGCTCGCTTGTTTATCTTCCCCGTGGTGGTCATTGGCAGTTCATCGACGCGTACGATGTAGTCTGGGATCCAGTACTTGGCTATTCTACCCTCCTCGACGGCCTTCTCAAGATGTCTTCGTATATCGAGTTCACTAGCCGTGCCCACATACACCGCGGCTGGCCTCTCCCCCCACTTCTCGTGCTCCACGGGTATGACTGCCACCATGGATACTCCCTCGACCTCGCTTATTATCGACTCCAGTACACTGGTCGGTATCCACTCGCCACCGCTCTTGACGGCGTCCTTGATCCTGTCAAGTATAGTGAATCCCCCGTCCTCGGTGGGAGAGCCTAGGTCCCCGGTCCTGAACCACCCGTCGATGAATGACCCGGCGGTCTTCTCGGGGTTCTTGTAGTAGCCCTCGGGCATCCAGGGACTCCTATAGTATATCTCGCCTATCTCCCCGGGGCGAGCGGGGCTCCCGTCCTCCTTAACGATCTTCACCTCCGCGTAGGGTACTGGGTGGGTCACCAGCCTGGCGTCCTCCTCGCTCGTGTGGTCCGTGAGTATGGATAGACTCACCGCGAGCATGTCCGTGGCGCCGTAGATCATCGTTATCCGTATGCCCCTCGCCCGGGCCAGGTCCCAGTACTTCTTTGGCAGTGGCGACCCGCCTATGATTGCCTTCAGCCCGTCGAACTTGGCCCCGGTCTGTAGTATCATGGCCAGCATCGTTGGGACAGCGTTGAACCAGGTCACCTCCTCCTCCCTTATCTTCTCCACGATGGCCTCGGGGTCGAACTTGTCGACGAACACTAGCTTGGCCCCTATGAAGGGTGCGATGAATACACTGCCCCATGAGAGTATGTGGAACATTGGTATCAGGGAGAGTATGACGTCTCCACTCGACAGCTTTGCCGGGGTCTCGTATAGGCTCAGCTGGTGCGCTATTGAGAGGCCTCCCTGAACCATCTTCCACTGCTTGTATAGGACGCCCTTAGGCTTCCCGGTGGTGCCGCTCGTGTAGAGGAGCACGTAGTCGGCGTCCGGGTCCGGGCGTCCCTCGTAGGGGGCTGTGTCGAGCCAGGCCTGGTAGTCCTCTAACCGTAGCTCTAGTATTCCGGGTTTGAGCCGTGCCAGGTCCTTGAAGGGTTGCGAGTATATGAAGGCCTTCGCCTCAGCCTCCTCCAGCATATCCTTTATCATTAACGGCGGCTGCCTGAAGTTTATCGGCATCAGTATCGAGTTAGTCAGAGATAATGCGTATACTAGCTCCATGAACCGCACACTGTTCACATCGGCCACAGCGACTACGTCGCCCTCGCCTATCCCCTTAGACCTGAGGAAGCCGGCGAGCCTCCTGACGCGGTCAAGCATCTCCCTGTAAGTCACGCGTCTATCCGGGCCTACCACCTGGCGGTTCGGGAAGAGACTGGCACCTCTTTCTAGGGGATACAGGATCGAAGGGAAGCCCAAGCCCTCAACACCGGGACACCGATGTATTGGCGGTGATAAATAACGTCTCGCCCGGGCGCGATAACTCGGTTATACCGTGACCGGGGTTATCACTCGGTCTAGTAGCTCTCTCGCCTCCTCCAGGGTCTTCGGGGTCTTCACGTGTTGCATGATACCGATGACCCTGCACTCCCCCGAGGTTATCTCCAGTGCCTCCTCTATGCTCTTCCTCTGCACTTCCAGGAGGCCTATCTCCCTGGCCTTATCCTCTGGGAGGACCCTGTTCACGACGAGCATCCTGCACTTTATGTTCAGCTGCCGTAGCAGGTCTATTGTAGTCTTGGCCTCGTATACGGGCAGGGGTTCCGGCGTTGCTATGATGGCCGTGGTCGTCCTCTGGCTATCGGTCATCTGCTTCCACAGCCCCTTGTACCTGTCGTAGAGTTCTTGGAGCTTCGCCAAGACCGGGTCCTTCAGCTCGACCTTCCTACCCATGGCCCTGGCCATGGCGTAGCGTAGGCTGACTATCCTGGCTCGTAGCTCGTGGAGCTTCTCTATCCAGAACATGTGGAGCCGCGGCAGGTTTAGGATCCTGTGCGTGACCCCTGTGGGCGGCGTGTCTATGACTATGTAGTCGTAGTCGGAGTTGTATAGCTCCTCTAGGATCCTCAGGAAGACCTCTTCCTCGAAGCCCGGCGCCATTTTAACAGCTTTCACGACGTCGTCTAGATTGACTATGGTTAAGCCCGGCATGACCTGGCGCAGTAGCAGCGCGTACTCGTCGGAGAGCTTCTTGGCGAGAGGCGCTATATCATACTGTACCGCGTACAGGTCACCCTCTATCCTCTCGACGCTCAGGGGCTTATTCAAGCCTAGATACTCTAACAGGTGCTTCGCCGGGTCGAGGCTCGCGATAAGGGTTTTACCGTGGCGCGAATATATGAGTCCAGCTAGTATACTGAAGGTGGTCTTTCCCACGCCACCCTTGCCTATCGTTATGAGCACGTGCCTGCCGCTGGCCCCCTCGACTAGGTACTCCTCCAACAGGTTCCGGAGGCTGCTCACCATTCTCCACCTAGCTCGGAGAAGTAGTCGGCTAGCACGTCGCTCCCAAGGAAGTGCCTCTTCTCCATTATAGATATCTCGTCCTTCAGGAGCGGGGCCAGTTCCATTGAGAGGCCCAGGGGGACTATGTGGAGGCCTACGAGTCCTCCTATGACTAGGCTTAGGAAGGCGTTCTCGGCTTCGAGATACTCCAACTCCAGTACCGATACGCTGTCCTGCTTCATGGCCTGGAATATTCCCTTTACGAGTAGCGTGAACTCCTTTAACAGCCTGGATAACGCTTGGGGTAGAGGCATGCCGATACTCCACCGTATAATATATGTTGTCTCCGGGCGGGGAGAAAAAGTTATGGTTTAGGAGGTTTATGCCGTCTTCTTGAACATCAGTCCCTTGACGAAGTAGTATATCAGTAGGAAGTCTAGGGCTAGTGACACCACTACTATGCTGCCAGCGCCATACTTCTGTATAGTCGGGAGCCCGGGTAGTACGACTACCGTCCACCATAGCAGTCCGAGTGTCACAGTTATCCACAGGAACCAGGCCGGTATCTGTATCAGCCAGTTCTCGGCGCCTCTGACCTTTAGTATAGAGTAGACCCATAGTGCAGTCGTTAGCAGAGCAAGTGCCGCTAGTAGCTGGTTTGTGCCGGCGAAGGCTGGCCATACCACGTTGAAGGCAGCGACCTTCTTGCCTCCTATCGTCACCTCTGGGAACGCGAGGGCCCATCCCAGGAAGACTGCTAGGAAGGTTGCAACGAACCTGTTGGTCAGCACCTTGTAGGCTCCGAGGTTCTTCTCCTGTAGCCAGTCGAACATCTCCTGCCACGCGAACCTGGCTAGCCTCGTGGCGGTGTCTAGAGTTGTCAGTATGAACGTCGCTAGTGCTATTGCGGCGAAGAGCTTCGTCAGGCTGAACACGTCGTTGAAGCTTAGGCCGAACCTGGATAGGGCCTTGGCGGTCATGTAGCCGTAGCCCACTACGAACCTGGATACCTTGTCTAGCTCTAGTATGCTAGTCTTGTATGCCACCCCGGTTAGCTCGGGGGCTGCCCATGCCAGGCTTATTGGGGTTATCACTGCCAGGCTGGATACAGCGCCCTCAGTTAGCATGCCCCCGTAGCCGATTAGTAGGGCGTCTAGCTCGTTCGACAGCTGCTTGCTTGTAGTGCCGGATCCCACGACGCTGTGGAATCCGCTTAACGCTCCACACGCTATTATGAGTGGTATAGCCGGCCAGAAGGGTGTTGGGTGGCCTCCGATGATCTTAGGGGACCAGCTCGTGTAGGCTGGGCCCGTGAACTTTAGGTCTCCGACGAGTAGAGCGCCTACTATGGCGAATACGACGAAGAACCATAGCAGGTACGCGTTTAGGTAGTCTCTCGGCTGTAGCAGATACCATACTGGCAGGCTGGCGGCTATGAAGGCGTAGAATGAGAGTATTGAGACCCATAGGTGGTATGTGCCCCAGAAGTCTCCCGTCTTGGTTGCCGGGTCGTATCCTAGTATTAGTGGTACCTTGTATGCGTAGTAGAATCCTAGTATGACTAGGATTATGGCTATCACCGTTGACGTTGTTACCCCGGTCCCGAGCCTGTATACGAGTACTCCGAGTAGCAGTGCTATGGGCATGTAGATTATGGCCTTTGTCGCCGCGCTCGGGTTCTTCGTATACACCAATGCCGCCACGCTGGCGAACGCCGCCACCACCAGGATTAGGGCGGCGTAGACGTAGACCAGGAAGATGTACCTGGCCTTCCTGCCCATCACGTTCTCGCTTATGCTCATGACCGACAGGCCGCCGTACCTCACGCTGGCCATGACCGCTAGGTAGTCGTGTACCGCTCCTATGAAGACGTTCCCGAAGAGCACCCAGATGAGCGGTAGTAGCCAGCCGTACGCCATTGCTATCGCGGGGCCGACTATGGGTCCTGCCCCGGCTATGCTTGCGAAGTGGTGGCCGTATAGCACGTATTTGTTGGCTGGCACGTAGTCGACGCCGTCGAACTTCGTGAAGGCTGGCGTGGGCCTATTGGGGTCGGCCTTGACTATCTTCTCCTGGAGTATCTTCTTGCCATAGTAGAGATATGCGATACCATAGATTATCACGACGATTAACGCTACCTCGATAGCATACGCGGCCATGACGCGATCACCTCTTCAACTTCTGCTTTATAGCGACTGGCGTCTCGCCAGCGATCAGTGCTGGGCCTATCAGTATGAAGAACCACCCGAGAATCGTCAGCCATGCATCAGTCGATACCTTACCGGCCTCTCCAATCTTGCCGTGGACCGCTCCCAGATAGAACGTATACAGCAGGAATAGCAGTCCTAGTATGGTTATCACGGCCCCCAGGGCTTTCACCGCGGAGTTAGCCATAGGTTTACACCCCACTAGGGTGGGTATAACTCTGTATTCCGCTACTATGGCTGGTTCCAAATAATTTATTTTCATTAACACCTGTATATACGATGAGGGGGAACCGCGAAGGTGAATACATCAGATCTAATAAATTTAATTGCTGCTATAATAATCCTGGCCAGCTTCCCAGGCGTCATCTGGTTCTTCCGGATAAGGAAGAAGATGATCAGGAAGCAATCCATACTCATAAGGTTCCTAGAGGAGAAGTTCAAGCCACGGGACAAGACATACTGGTACCTCGGATACCTAGTCGGGTTCAGGGCAAAATACAAGGTGAAGAGGAGGGACGTCGACTACGTGCACCTACTCTACACGACTCCCCCCTACCACGTATTCTTCTACCTGCCACTCATCTGGATGTTCAAGAAGAGGGAACGGCTAGAACTCATATACCAGCTGGGGAGCGGCAGTAGATTAAGGGGGGAGGCTCACATCGCGAATATGAAGATCCCCTCGATACGCTTATCGGTGAAGGCAGACTTGAAAGACCTAGATAGCTATAAGAAGATGAAGCTGAAGGCCAACGGAGTGGAGTACAGCGTGTTCTACAAGGGCGGAGAGGCCCTCGACAAGGCCAAGGACCTGTTGACCGTGATGAGCGAGAAAGCGAACGTATACAGGGTGAGCATCGACGGCTCAAGAAACTCTATACTCGTATCGTTCGAGCCCTCCACGCTAGAGTCTATAGAGCACGTGATAGACTCGATGAGGAGGATAACCGGTCTATGAAGAGAGAGCTATTCAACGCCAGGGTAGTCTTCACCGCGATAACAAGGCTCGCAGGCATATACATGGCCGAGCCTCCAGCCGAGTGCAGCTCAACGCCGCCCCCAGTTGACATGGTCCTCGACATCTACAAGGCCCGCAGAGGCGAGGAGAATCCAGAGGACGTCGTTAGGATGGTGTCGTGTGCCCTAGCAAAGTATGCCAGCGATCTAGACCTGTCCAAGATCGGGCTATCAACACTTACCAAATCCCTGGGTTTCCACCGCCTGGCGTCCCTGCTCTACAGGTTAAGCCAGCAGGCCGACGCCGAGCTCGTCAGGAGCGCGGTATCCGTCGTGGCGGGCGAGGTCTCTAGCCCCTGCCACACGGATCCCGCGCTGGAGTCCGAGGCTGAGAGAGTTGAGAAGCGGATGAAGCTCTACGGGGTCATACTAGGGGTCTCCCTCCCCCTACTCTTCGTGCTAACCCTATACGCGAGCGCTGCCATAGGTATAGTGGCGATAATCGCCGCTGCGGGCCTCTGGCTACTCATACGCAAGGACGGCAGAGTATTCCAGTTCCTCCAAGTCGAGCTGGCCTGGCGCAGGTGCAGCCTTGATCCCCAGGTGGTTAGGGCCCTGCTGGAAGGCAGGTCTCCGATGCCGAGCGTGTTCGAGATCCTAGGTATACCTCCCCCGAGGCTGGACTAAACATTAATAATAGCTTAGAATACACTAGTATATTATAGAGGTGTCCTCGCATGCCGACATTCGTAGTACTGTCAAAGCTAACAGACAAGGGCGCAGAGACCGTCTTCCAAAAGCCCGAGAGGGTCAAGGAGGTAAACAAGGAGCTAGAGGAGATGGGTGTCAAGGTCGTTCACCAGTACGTTATGCTAGGCGAGTGGGACTTCCTAAACATAGTCGAGTCGCCCGACGAGAAGACTCTGCTCGCCGCGTTAACCAATCTCAACATGAGGGGTACGATAAGGACGGCGACCTACAGGATAATACCGGTCGACGAGTACCTAGAGGCTATATCGAAAAAGTAGCTCTCAAGTAGCCAGTCTAATAACAACATCACTTATTTTCTTCTAGACCCGCCTCCACTGGTTACAGCCGGCTATACCCTCTGGAAGGCGTGGACGCCGTGGACCAGGCATACCTGCTGGCAGGACTGTTACAGGGCTTACTAGAGTGGTTGCCTGTGAGTAGCAGCGGCCAGGTCATGCTGGCTTTATCGCTATCCCTCGGGCTCTCCCCCGGCATCGCCTATGAACTCTCACTGGCGCTACACGGAGGGACCCTCCTGTCAGCTATAGCCTACTACTGGAGGAGCGTCGTCTCCGGGATAGTAGGGCTTACTAGGCCTATGGAGTGTGAGGTATCAAGGATCTGGCTTATAGCTACCCCCGTGAGCGTGGCGGTGGGGTATCCATTGTTTCTACTCTACGAGAGGATTGCCGGCGGCGTCGGGCTCGACTGGCTTATGATCCTGGTTGGAGCGCCATTGACTCTCATCGGGGTAGCCGGCTTGAGCCTTAGCGGATCCGAGAGGGAGGAGCTTACACTCCGAGACATACTATGGCTTGCAGTGGCCCAGGGGGTCGCCGCGATCCCTGGAGTGTCCAGGAGCGGGCTCACGATAGCTGTCTTGGTTTTGCGTGGTGTTTCTCCTTTGAAGGCTGTTCGATCCAGCTTCCTCGCCGGTATCCCCGTCATATTACTGGCCGCTGTCTACACTGGACTGGTTGAGGGAGCGTACCTAGCCAGTAGTATGGGCGTGGCGCTCGCGTCTTCTTTCCTTAGCGGTTTGGCTGGGATCTACTTTATGGAGTTGTTGGCTAGGAGGCTTAACATGCACGTCTTCTCGCTTGTGGTGGGGTTGGTGCTGGTTGCTTCGGGCCTCGTGGCTTTAATCCTCTAGAGGTAGACGAGCCTCCCGTCGACTATCTTGGCGCAATTGGTGTACTTGTGGGGTGTCTCATGGCCGGGGTCTATTATGTGTATTACCTTGAAGCCGCGCCAGAGTAGCCAGTCGCTCACGATCTTCCTGTGGCACCTCCAGGGCAGTCTCTCGCTACAGAGTATAAGCGTGGTCTTCCGACCCGCTATATCCGCTATCTCCTCTAGGGCCCTCCATGCCCTGGCATCCGTCGTTATATAGTACGCGTATGCCTTGAATCCGTTTGACTCGAAGCACTTGATTCTGCTGGCTTCTGGCGTCATCCTCCTGTACCCGCCTAGCGTGTCTCCCATCCAGTGGTATGTGATTCCCAGTTTCTCTACGGTCTTTTCTAGTGTTTCCCTGTTGAAGTGTGGGTTCTTCCTGCTGGTTGGCCATCTCCTGATGTCGACTATGGCTTCTATGTTGTAGTCTGTTAGGATCTTCTTGAATTCTTCCAGGCTTCTGTTGGAGTGGCCTAGTGTATAGAGTATGCGGGGCATTTCCTGCCTCCACTCCCCCCGGGCTCTTTATGGAAGCCCTAATAATTTTCAGGGGTTTGTTTTGGTAAGGGATATACAGTATATACGTTAATATGTATATACGCTTCCTCCTGCAATCGATTATACTAGCCTATGTATATATGTATATACATGAAAAGGTGACCATGTATGGCGAAGGGACTTGCAATCGTAATGTTCTCGGGTGAAGCCGAGAAGTTCATACCCCTAGCCGTCCTCACACAGACAGCGGCCAACCTAGGCGTCCCGGTAAAGATATTCGTAACCGGCTACGCAACCCTGTACTTCACCAAGAATAAGCCAGAGCCCAGATTCACCAAGGAGTTCGAAGACATGGCCTCCAAGCTATTGGAGGGAATGAAGAAGCTTAACATGCCAAGCTGGTATGACATCGTGAAGGAGGCCAAGGAGACTGGAGACGTAAAGATATACGTGTGCAGCTTGATGGCGGAAGTCATTGGCCTGAAGAAGGAGGACCTAGATCCGATAGTCGACGACATGGTCGGGGCTGCGTTCTTCATGGGCGAGACAGCCGACTACCAGGTCATATTCATCTAGCCACTCCAAGCCGGGTGTGGCGTGATGGCGGAGAAGATTGTAGTTGACGCCCGGGGGATGGCCTGCCCGGGCCCCATAACGAAGCTCGTAAGGGCCTATAGGAACGCTAAAAACGGTGACATCATAGAGGTTGTTGCCACCGATCCGGGGTTCAAGCCGGACGTCGAGGCCTGGGTTAAGAGGACCGGCAACGAGCTAGTGGAGTTGAAGGAGGGGGACGGAGTCATCCGGGCTGTTATAAAGGTAACAGCCAAGAAATAACCCTTTAAATCAATACTAATTTTTATCTAATATGGGAGGTGTAGACGTGTGAGTGGAAAGGTCCTAGTACTGGGAGCAGGAACAGGCGGACTGGTAGCAGGGAACCTACTAGCCTCGGAAGGCTACGACGTGACTATAATCGAGAAGAGCGACTACCACCTATTCCAGCCCGGCATGCTGTGGATAGCGTTCCAAGGCCACAAGCCAGAGAAATACCTCAGGCCCGTAGAGAGCCTCGTAAAGAAGAACGTAGAGCTAGTTAAGGGCACTGTATCAAAGATAGACCTCGACAACAGGATCGTAAAGCTTGAAGACGCAAGAGAATACACGTACGACTACCTGATCATAGCCCTCGGAGCCTCATACGACTACGACGCAATCCCAGGCCACAAACAGCTCTGGGAGACCTACGGAGACTATTACTCGGGAGCCGACAACGCTTCCAAGCTATGGAGCCACTTCTCCAAGATGAGGGAAGGCAGCCTAGTGATCGCGGCCGCAGACCCACTCTACAAGTGCCCGCCAGCACCCCACAAGGCCGCCTTCCTAGCCGCACAGACCATTAATAAGAGGGGGCTGCGTGGGAAGGTGAAGGTCACCCTGGCCCTCCCCTTCATACACGCATACCCCTCCGAGGTGATGGCGAGGATCGTTGAGCCCAAGCTGGAGGAGGCTGGCGTGGAGCTAGTGACCATGTTCACGGTCGACAGCATCGACGTCGATGCTGGGAAGATCTACTCTATCGAGGGCGACGAGATAAGCTTTGACGTGGCCGCCGTTATACCCGTACATAAGGGGCCGCGGATAGAGGTGGTCCCAGAGAGTGTGAGAGACGATGACGGCTACTTCAAGGTTGACAAGCACACTCTGCAGGTCGAGGGCCACGACGACGTCTTCGCCGTGGGAGACTGTAACAATGCGCCGACCAGCAAGACGGGGGTTACCGCCCACCTCGGGGGAGAGGTCGTGGTGGAGCGGATAATGGGCTTCGACGCCAGGTTCAACGGGAGGACCAACTGCCCCATAGTGGCTGACGGGGAGGCGGCCTTCGTTATAAGCTCTTACGAGCATCCAGTAATACCCGTCAAGTTCAGTAAATTCAAGAGGCTCCTAGAGGACGTATTCATAGCGGCGTACTGGTCGAGCCTACGTGACCCGGAGAAGTGGAGCCCCGTCTTCAGGGCCTACTTTAGGGCCACGGATCCAAAGGTGCTGGGTGAGAGAGGGTGGTAGGTATGAGTAGGAGGGACCCCCTTGAGGAGTTACTCGTCTACCTAGAGGACCCGAGCTTCCAGGAGGCGCTCGGCAAGCTAGTGGACCTAGTGATGAACCTTGAAAAGAGCGGGCTCCTGGACATGCTAGTCGCACTGACCGAGCCAGAGGTCATCCATAGGATAATGGACCTGGTTCTAGTCAGAGGGACCCTTGAGCTGGGCGACTCGATAGACTTCCTGCTGGATAAGCTAGGCGACATCGTCGGCGCGCTGACTAGGGACGTGGAGCCGGCAGGGCTAAGCCAGGTACTGGGGAGCCTGAAGGATCCAGAGGTTGCCCGCGGCCTAGCGAGGCTAGTCGAGATCCTCAGGGTACTGGGCCGTTAACCCCCCAGTCGATCTCCTCTTTTTACATGCCGGGATTCTTCTATAGCTATAAAATCGGCTGTGAGCCAATGCTTTACCCATAGGAGAGGGTGCTGGGAATTGTTCGGGATGAATCCCAGGGATCTGCAGAAGGCTATGAAGAGGTTCGGCATACGTGTGGAGGAGTTGAACGCCGTCAGGATCTCGGTCGAGCTCGATGATGGTTCTAAGCTTGTCGTGGAGGAGCCGCAGGTTATGGTTATGAGGGCTAAGGGCCAGCCGCCCATGCTATACGTCGTAGGGGATCTGAAGCGCGTGGAGGAGGAGAAGGAGGAGGGAGCGGTTGAGATAAGTGATGAAGACATAGACCTGGTCGTAGAGCAGACCGGAGCCTCCAGAGAGGAGGCGAGGAGAGTACTTGAGGAGGTCGGCGGGGATATCGCCGAGGCTATCCTAAGACTCCAACAGAGGGGATAGATCCTCCCACGCTGTACTTCCTCAGGCCCCGGACCAGCTCCTCTACACTCTCGGCCAGGCTAAGTATCAGGGGGACGCCGTCGAGCTTGGCGAGCTCCACCGCTAGGGGGTCGAGCTTCTCGCGGGGGCCATGTATTATAACAACGCCTGGCTTGACCGGTGAGACCCTGACCGCCACCATGGGGCTCCTACCCATCCTCACCCCGGTAAAGACTATGGCCCTCTCGGGGGTCCCTCCCAGTAGGGCGTAGAACTGCATTCCGGAGAGCGTGGCGATAGCCCTTATGCTGTCGACCACTGTGTATCCATAGATCCTCTTCTCTACGGAGTAGTCGGGTGCTAGGAGCACGCCGTTAACGGCTTCTATGAGCTTCTCAAGGGACATAGCCTCCTTGAACTCTCTCATGTCAATGATGGCCCCGGCGGGTATACCTAGGGTCCTTGATAACTCGTGGACCTTCGGCCACCCGCGTGACTGGTCTATTGCTAGGAGAGCCGATACGAAGCGGTTGATGAACCTCGCCCCTGGCAGCCTCCGGCCCTTTTCATAGTCGCTGACGACGCTTGGGGAGACCCCCATTTGCCTCGCCACTTCGTTCTGGCTAGCGTCGAAGTACTCGCGCCACTTCCTTAGGGCCGTGCCGGGGTCGTCGTTCATGACGATGTCCCCGGCTATCCTGCGGGCTATCATCGCGATTGCGTAGTCTCCTGGTGCGGTTATAGACAATGGTCGAATACCCCTTATGTAGGGGTGGGGCTCGGGTCTAAAATAGGTTAGGCTGGGATAAGGGATATATTGACGGTCCGGTTGGACATGACTATGTGGAAGGGGATAGGGCTGGGCCCGTCGTCTAGCCTGGCTAGGATGCGGGGTACGCCGAGCCCCCCTTGGGGGTTGGCGCCCGACTCGGGACCCCGTGGTCCGGGGTTCAAATCCCCGCGGGCCCACCAATCCCTACCCGCATATCTTGCCTCTAAGCTCGACTAGCTTGTGGTAGAAGTCCCCTGTTCCTGGGAGGCCTACTAGGAGCTTTTCACCCTCCTTGCTTATTATTATCACTCCATCCGCCTTTTTGCCTATAATCAGTACATCGCCTTTGGAACCGTCCTTGAGCTTGAAGTGGCCCATATAGAGTCTTAGCGAGGGATCGGAGACGCCATTGGTTCTAATGGATAATAGTTTCCTGGCATGGTCGACCGTGGTTAGGGTTATGTTGACTCTACAAAGGTCTCCCTCGAAGGTGCTACCACCATAGTACCTAGCGTGTATTGTCTCGTCCTCAACCCAGACGCCATAGTATTTGTTCCATTGCGCGGTGGCCAGGCTGACTCCCAGGTATATGACTGCTACCGCTATCAAGGCTACTAGGAGCAGCTTCACCTTCGCCCTCCCACCAGGCTTTCCACGGTAGTATAGGGCTAGGCCGATCAGGGGTAGCATAGTGGCAGCGTAGACTGTAATCATGAGCGGGCTCGTGGCCGACATCAAGTTTATCTCGGAGCCCTTTATGACGAGTGCTAGCGTGGCGTTCTCTACACTCATAAACGCCCCCATGCAACATGTATAACCTCGCGAGTGATATAGTTACTATGGCAATAGCAATACAGTGTATTATAAGGGGCCCGGAGACTAGTAAATGATCAAATACCTCGACCATTATAACCTCATGGACCCGGGGGAGCGGCCGAGCCCATGGCAGCAGCGTTCTAGAGCCTGCTTGAGGGACCATCTATGGGCGATGATAAGAGGATAGCCAAGCTCGTGAGAGACTTGAGGACAGGGCTACTAACCCTGGTCGTACTAGACATACTACTGAGGGAGGGACCCCTACACGGCTACGGGGTCAGGAAGATGATAGAGAACCTCACTGGTGTATGGGCCCCGGAGACCACGGTCTACGATGCGTTGAAGAGGCTTGAGAAGAATGGATTGGCCGAGAGCTATTGGGCCCGGAGCCCAGCTGGGACCCTTAGGAAATACTATAGGGTGAATGACCGGGCCCGTGACGCCTACGAGGTACTCATATCAGAGGCTCGGAGACTTCTTGGGAAGCTGATATGTGATAGGGGTGGCTAGGCTTGGAAGAGCAATGGCCCCTGGCTGTAGCACTGGGCCTGTCCCTGTCCATTATCGGGTTCGGCCTCGCCTGGCTCGCTGGGGAGCTTGAGCCTGGGCCCCTTATTGGGGTTAGGCTCTCCTATGCCACAGTCTCCAAGCGTGTGTGGGCGCGGGTTAACAGGGTCCTAGGACTCGTCCTCGGGGTGTCGGGGCTCCTCATGATCCCGGTCGGGCTATTCCTTGGTATCGCCTTCGAGGCGCTCCTGTATGCGGTCGTTGCAGTGGCATCGGTGGTATTCGCTGTAGAGTACTCGAAGCGTCTGGCCGAGATCGAGGCTGTGAGGGAGCCGCCGCCCGATGATGCAGTTGAGGCTAGCGTGGTGTTGATAGAGCGTTTGCCCCGTTCATGGCGGGTGTTGATCGCCGTTGCCCTAGCCCTCTCTACGGTAGTCTACGTCTACGCGGTGGCTGAGATCGTCAGGCTTGGGCTGTGGGAGGCCGGCCTCGTCTTGTTGGTGGTGTTGACACCCACGTTGTATACCTCTTATCTGTCTCTGGCTAGGCCCGAGGCCTATAGCCTGCCTTGGGTGGGCGGTGATTACAAGTTATTCGCGTTGCTCACCCCGCTACTGTTGATCCTAGTGGACGTGTCTATCGGGTTACTCTTGCTGGATTATACGTTGGCTAGCCTAGTAGCGCTGTCGATGAGCGCTGTAATAGCCATCCTCCTAGTCTATAGGTCCCTGAGCAACTATAGGAGGTACATGAGGGCTAAGGCATTGGAGGCCTCGGGATAGAGGATGGGCTCAGCCCTCACACGGCTCCTCATAGACCCGTTTAGCCCTCGGATCCGAGTCGATCCTCACCGCCCACTTCATCAATTGATTTGGAGGCCCGGGGGTTATATCGTGGATTGCCTCATCCCTCCGCGGAGGCGAGGAGGTCCGTCAAGCTAGCACTGCCCAGCGCAGTCCACCTAACACCCAGGGCGAGTAGCATCTGCTCGAATACAGTCTTCACGTAGTCGAAGTATTTCGAGGTATCGACCTCGGATAGCTTGGCTAGCTTCACCGGCTTCACGCCGAGACTGTCCCTTGTCTTGACGAAGGATACTATGAAGCCCCTAGCCACGTGTATCCCGTTCTTCCTTAGTAGTAGGGCTGCCTTTACGTGCTGCGGGGTGTTTTTCTTGTATTCCCGGGGGTCCTTTGATAGCATTACTCGTATGGCTAGCTCGTCGAGGGTGTACGCGTGCTTCTTGAGTCTCTTATAGATCTCGCTTACATGGGCTCTCATCTTGTCTAGTACCTTGACCACGTCTTCCGGCTCCTCTAGCTCTCCTAGCATCTCTACTGCTCTGTGGAACTCGTTTTTGAGGAATTCTGGGGTGTTGCTCTTTTTCCCGACCATCCCCTTTATGACTATGGAGCCCTCCCGTGTTATGCCTATGTAGTTCTTCTTTAGCCCCGAGAAGAGGCCTATCTTGAACTCCCTGTCCTTCTCCAGGTCGAGGTTGAACTCCTCCTTTATATACCTGGTCAGCATGTCTATCTTCTCTTCTGGGGGATCCCATAGGAAGACGCTGTCGGTGTCGCCGTAGAGTATTATCAGGTCTAGCTCCCTCGCCTTCTCCTCGGTAGCGGTTAGCACCCTTCTGCCTATGGCCGTCACGCTCTCAGCTACAGCCAGGGAGTATAGGTGGAAGGATTCGGTGCCGAATACCCCGTAGCTGGCGTTGACGTATACCTTCATTGCCGCCTGGACGGTATTATACCAAAGCCTCTCGGTTGCTGGCAGCGTCTTGTCTTTAGCCCTCCTCTTATAGATTCTAACCCTGAAATCCTTCAGGAGGCCGACGATCTGGCTTGAGATGCCCTGGATGGATTTGCATACCTTGTGGCCTACATCCGGGATCTCTATAGCCTCGCCTTTACAATAGGGGTTGTTTACGGTCTCGTAGCTGAGGTTCCAGTTCTTTATGATGGAGGGATACAGGCTCGCGAAGTCGAGGACGTATATGTTGAAGAACACTCCCTGGGGTGGCTGGAGTACCTTTGCCCCCTGGTATTTCTTGTCCTTTATAATAGCCCTGGTCCGGGCTATGTTGGCGTAGGACGCTATCTCGTCCCGCGAGGGTATTAGGTAGTTCCTCCTCCTGTGCTCCCAGTTCATCAGACTCTTGATCCAGCCCGATACCTGCGTCCTGGTCACGTCTTCGAGGCCTAGCTTGCTTATTCTCATTAGTAGGATGATGAGGTTCCACACCAGGTTGTCCGAGTACGTGGTCAGCTCGATTGTCAGCTCGGCATCGCGTACGTTATAGTGGGCCAGTTCCTCTAGCGATAACTCGGAGATCGGCTTCTCTAGGGCGACTTTCTTCTTGCCGAGTAGCGCTTCTGCGACCGCGTCGAGGCTCTTCTCCCTATACTTGTTGCCGAAGGCGTACACTTGTAGCGCTCTTATGTCGAAGAACCTGTGTAAGTCAACATGCAGGTTGTCGGTGAACGTTACATAGTCCTGTTTGAACTCGAAGGGTAGGAGGCTTGGGTAGACGCCGAGGGATACGAGCCTGTTATACATGTAGGGTAGGTCGAAGTTGTCCCCGTTGAACGTGACTATGACGCTGTAGTTTGATATTATCCGTAGGGCCTCCAGTATCATGCTCCTCTCGTCGTCGAATATCTCGACCTCAGCCTTAATCCTCGTCAAGTCACCTGTCTCCACGTCGTCTCGTGCGAGGAGCAGCACTTTCCTCATACCGCGGTTGTCGGCGAGTGCTATGCTGATTATTGGATAGGAGGCCGTCCTCTGGTCTGGTAGCTCTCCCGAGTAGGGCGAGTATACCTCGATGTCTATGGCGATCCTTGGTATATCGGGTGGGGGTTGCTCGAATATTGGAACCCAGTTCTTGGCTAGTTCCTGGAACTCCTTGGTCTCGTCGCTGAATACTTCTTCTACTAGCTTAGCCGCGCTCTCCGGGTCTGATTCCTCTAGCGTGAAGCCCTTTGAGACGTGGTATAGCATGCCGGGCACTATCTCGTTGTCGAAGACATAGTTGTGGTGGTACTTTATATCGGCCTCCCAGTAGTTGAAGCCAGCCTCCTTAATCCTCTCCCTCAGACCTCTCACGGCCAGGGGGTCCGAGACTACTATCTTCGTGAGCTTGACCTTCTCCCGCTTTATCGGGTGGAACTTGGTGACCGTCTCGATACTGACAACCCTCTCATCACTGGTTATAGGGGGTCTCGTCTCCCCCAGATCCTCTGGACGAGCATCCGTCAGGAAGTAGGGTCTATGGCCGGACCTGTCTATCCACTTGACTAGCCTCTCCTCGCCGGGGTCATATACGAATACTATCGCCTTACCTATACTCCCATCATACCTAACGTCCATTAGATAACCATAAGCCTCCTCTACAACCGGGCTCCTATTAAGCGTGAAACTAGAAACCTCCAACCCGGAGTCCAGCGGTTCCCCGGCTCGTGCCGGCAGCGTTACCCCTGCATTGCTAGGTTTCATCTCTACCTGTTCCTCTTCTTTCGCTTCAACCGTGGAACTCTCCCTCACGGTCCTCTCGGTGGCTGTCTCCCTCATCTCGTCCCGGACTCGTTTCTCGTAGCCCTTTACACTGGTGAGGCTTCTGGTTTGGGAGGCGGGTCTTGCTATGAAGCTTTCTAGAGTGTACTTGCCTGGCCTGCTTGGTTCTTCTACTGTTTCCCTCCTAGGCGGCTCCGCGGGGGCTCGCCTGGGTTCTCTTGGCTTTTTTAGGGGCTTGCTGTTAACCTTTCTTTCGATGTTCTTGAGGAACTCGTCGAGGGTTCTGGTTTTCTTGCGTGCCACCCTAGTTGCCCCGTGGTAGTGTTGGTCTGGGGAGGTAATAATTCGTGTCCGCTGTGAGGGTTTTTAAACTAGACGATTATAGATAGCCTATATCTACACACTAGATCCTATGTTAGTGACCTGTCGCTCCACAACGTAACGGGCTTGCTCTGGCCGGGTGGATCCAATGGCTGGAGAGATAATTATAGAGCACTTTGCAATGGTCGAGGACCTGGAACCGATCGTATACATCGTATCAACTATCACGGTTATAGTCCTACTCTACAGCCTGTGGGAGGCCTACAAGAGGTGGACCTTTGGAGGCGAGAGGATAGAGTATGGCCCCATAGGCCTGAGGATAAAGAATCTACTGAAGTACGCCATATTCCAGTGGAAGGTGGTTCGCCATAGGTTCCCTGGCTTGATCCACCTACTGATATACGGGGGGATGCTGTGGCTCCTCATAGCCACTAGCCTGAGAGCCATAGACCTGCATGTTCACAGGTTCCTAGTGGGAAACATATGGATAGTGTATAAGTTGTTGAATAATATTGCCGGGGTCATGGTCGTTGTAGGAAGTATACTGGCCATGATAAGACGCGCTCTCGGGTTGACGCCCAATCTACCCAAGGACCCGGTATACTACATAGTACATATACTATTCATCATAATAGTTGTGACGGGATTCTTCCTAGACGGGATGTCTGCGGCATACTACAGGCAGTCCTATGAGAAAGCCTGGTTCGACCCGGTGGGATACCTCATATACAAGTGGGCCACTACACTAACGCTGGGAGAACTTAAATCGATTTACAGGCCGCTGTGGCTATTCCACTTCCTAATAGCCCAGTTCAGCCTGGCAATAATCCCCTTCACAAACCTCTGGCACATAGCAGCGGCAACCCTAAACGTGACCCTATCCAGGAAGGAGCCAGCGGCTATGGCTATACGCGCATTCCACGATATAGACGAGAGGATAGAGCAAGAGAAGCCGATAGGGATTGTCAAGCTCAAGGACACTACATGGAAGCAGAGGATGGACTACGATGCATGCACTAGCTGTATGAGGTGCACAAACGCCTGCCCAGCCTACGCCTCCGGAAAAATACTCTCCCCCAGAGACATAATCACACGCATGAGAGACCTCATGTATAACGGGGCATGGGACGAGAACGTATGGTCTGAAGAGGACGGAGAAACCGCTAGCGTGAAGATCAACCCTGAGGCCGTCTGGAGCTGTGTAACCTGTGGAGCCTGCGTCAACGAGTGCCCCGTCCTAATCCACCACGTGGACACGATAATCGACGTGAGACGGGGAATGATGAGCTCCGGGAGCGAACAGATACCCGAGGACGCGTTAAACGCGCTCTACTCGATGCAACAGACCGGCAACCCCTTCGGCTACAACCCGGTTGACCGGGAGGAGTGGATCCAGGAGTTATCCGAGAGGTATGGAGAGGATATAATCGCCGAGCCGGGAGAGGAGTACGATTACCTGTACTGGATAGGCTGCGTTGCGAGCTATGACCCGAGGATAAGGCCGGTGGCAGAGCAGACGATCAGGCTGCTCAAGAAGGCTGGTTACAGGGTCGCGGTCCTCATGGAGGAGGGGTGTTGTGGCGAGCCTGCTAGGAGGATGGGAGAGGAGGCCCTCTTCGTCGAGATTATGAAGATGAACCTGGAGAACCTGTCCCAGTACAAGTTCAAGAAGCTACTAGTCCACTGCCCGCACGGCTACCACGTATTCAAGAACGAATACAAGAAGTACCTCGACTATATTAGGAATAACGAGGAAACCAAGGACTACGCGGACTTCCTAGAGAAACTCGAAGTAGAGCACCACAGCGTAGTACTAGCTAGGCTGCTCAAAGAAGGGAAAATCAAGCCTGAGAAAGAGGTCGAGATAAACGTAACCTTCCACGACCCGTGCTACCTGGGCAGATGGAACGGGCACTATGACGAACCACGCTCGGTGCTACAGAGCATAAAGGGCTTGAGGATAAAGGAGATGCCGCGCTCCAGAGACAAGAGCTTCTGCTGCGGAGGCGGGGGAGGTCACATGTTCTACGAGATCAAACGGGGCCAGAGGATTGCGAGGCTCAGGGCCCAGGAAGCCGCGGAGACCCTCAAGTCCCTCGGAGACGGGAGGCCGAGTGTGGTTGCAGTGGCGTGCCCCTACTGTAACACCATGTTCAGAGGCGAGGCGGAGGACTTCGGGTTCGAGGTGAGGGATATAGCCGAGATACTGGGGGAGGCCGTCAAGGAGTCAAGCGGGGAGGAGTCTTCTTAGCCCGTATAACTAGTACGCTCCCCCTTTTCTCGACCCTGACGGTCGAGGGGTCTATCGTGTATCCCAGCTTGTAGACGCCTCTGAACTCCTTCTTTCTGTGGGCCAGGTACCATCCCTGTAGCGCCTCTTGTATTTTGCGTTCGTCGACGGCCCCGGATACTATTATGGAGTCGTTTGTCACCTTTATGTCGATCGTCTCGTCCTTCATGCCAGACGTGTCAACAATTACTACAACCTCGTCCCCGACATCGCGTATTTCGACTAGTGGTTCCTCGACGTCGGAGGCCAGCCTCCTCAATCTATCCTCGTATAAGTCCTCCACGCCTTCGAACAGCCTTGAGAAGTAAGACTCTATCTCCCTCTGGAGCCTCCTCATCCTCCTCAGCGCTCGCTCCACGTCGCTGAAGAACTCGTCGACCACGTCACCGGTCATCGCGGATCACCAGGGCAACGGCTGGACAGTCTAGGTGTAGATTAGTGGCGGCCTGTACTCATAGCCCTTACCCATCTTAGCCATCATGCTACTGGTCTCCTTCATCAACTCCTTGAGGCGTAGCTTCAGCTTCTCAGCCTCCTCCAATAGCCTTGAGACCCCCACTTCGACTCCCGTCACCTTCGATATAGCCTCAACCGCCACGGCAGCAGCCTCCGGATCGGGGAGATCTGCGAAGGACTCGACCATGAATACTATGTTATCCATGTTCTTCCTCGCAGACTCCTTCAGTATGAGGGCATAGGGCCCTACCAGTATGCCGTTCTCCACCTTCTTACCCCCTACCCTGCCAGCCTCTATCTCGGCTCCCCTGCCGACTGCTAGCGTGTATAGCTCGGGCTTCTCCTTCTCAATCCTCTTAGGAGACCCCATTCCCGTGACGCTGATAAGCATCTTGACTCCCATTAGCCTAGAGAACTGCACTATTGACTGCGCGAATAGGGGGATCGCCGGGAGCGCGATGGGGACGTCTGTGACGACAACGCCTATTCCCTTGCCCTTGTAAATCCTCACGGGGTACTTGGGCTCGCCGCGGTTTATGACGACAACGGGCGGTAGCGCGGAGTAGCTATCTATCCCGGCGACGTCTGCCATCTCCAGCTCCCTGATCAGGTGCAGGCCCGCAATAGCCCCTACTAGGCCCACGTCGGGCAGCCCCAGGACTAGGTACTCTATATCCCGTACGTCGCCGTACACTATGTACTGGAACCCGTTTATCTCCTCCTCCAAAACGTTCCTCATCAAGGGGGTATACACCATGGTTATGTTTGTGAGGGAACCATAATTAATCGATGGGCACGGACCTTGGAGAGAGCAGCCGCCTCGAAGAGGATGCTGACGGTCTTCCTGCTATTGTCACTCGTATCCTTCTTCGCCGACCTAACCTACGAGGGGGCTAGGAGCATCTCGGGGCCCTACCTCTCAGGACTCGGCGCGTCGCTAATTATAGTGGGGAGCCTTTCCATAGGAGAGGCAATATCATACCTTGCCAGGCTTATTGCTGGGCTACTCTCCTATAGATACGCGTCGCCTAGATTCTACTGGGGCATGGTGTTCGCCGGGTACATAGTCAATCTCACGGCGGTACCGCTACTCGCATTAGCTGGGGAATGGGAGATAGCATTCACGCTCTATATCGTTGAGAGAATCGGCAAGGGACTGAGGGCTCCGACCAGGGACGCTATCCTATCCGAGGTAGGCTCCCGGCTCGGGGCAGGCAAGCTATTCGGAGTCCATGAGCTCCTGGACCAGGCCGGCGCGATCACCGGGGCACTCTTCATGGCGGCATCCCTAGAGAGCCGAGGAGTTAGCTCGGCCTTCATCCTGCTCGGGATCCCGGCCGCGATGGCAATCCTACTCCTCTCATTCTCCTATACGCTCTATCCAAACCCCCGAGTTGCGGCCAAGCCCCAGGCCGGGTTTAGGGATACAGTGGCCCGTAGCGTTAAGCTATCGATCCCCCTGGTATTGTCGATCGCACCCTTTGTGCATTGGGCGACGGCGGGCTCTCTGTTGTCTGCTAGAGAGTCTATGGCCGATATAGCGCTTGCGTACGCGCTGGCCATGGCTGTTGACGCCTTGTCGGCTATACCCTTGGGCGTGTTATATGATATGGTTGGGCCCCGGTCCCTCATTGTACTGCCTATCGCGTCGGTATTAGCTACTCTCTCGCTGCTGGCCATGCATCTGATGCTCTTCGCGGCCTTGTGGGGCTTGGCGATGGCTGGCTATGAGACTATCGCTAAGGCCTATATCGCCTCCAGGACGGGTCTGGGCGAGAGGGGGATCGTCTACGGGGTCGTCTATGCGCTAGTCGGTGCTGGGTGGACTCTGGGTAACGTTTTTATCGCGTCTATAATATAAGCCCGGTTTTATAATAAATTAATGAATATAACTAAGATTCAAATACCGAGTTACACACCGAATAATACACGAGCCTTCTACACGGCGGGTGGCATGACGTGTCCCTCCCAGAGAAAGTCCCAGTGAGGCCTGGCTATGAAGTAACCCTGGACTGGATCTACAAGAGAGCGCTCCAACTGTTTCCAGACATGGAGATAGTGTACAGGACTAAGAAGGGCGTAGAGAGGTACAGTTTCAGCGACGCGGCCGATAGGATCGCTAAGCTGGCATCTGCCCTGTCGAGCCTCGGGGTAGGCAAGCTAGACAGGGTTGCGACCCTAGACTGGAACACCCACTGGCACTACGAGGCGTACTTCGCTGTGCCCATGATGGGGGCTGTGCTACACCCGATCAACATCAGGCTGGCGCCCGCGGAGATCGCATACGTAATGTCGCAGGCGGAGGACAAGGTCGTGATAACGAACTCGGATTTCCTAAAGCTGGTCGAGGTCATAGCACCCAAGGTGCCTAGCCTGGAGGCGATCATCGTTGTCGACTCGGATTCCGCGCCGGAGAAGGTGGCAGGGCTCCCTGCCTACCACTATGAGGACTTCATAAGAGAGCACTCCAGCAGCTTCGAGTGGCCCCAGCTGAGTGAGGACCAGCCGGCCGCCATGGGATACACGAGTGGCACTACCGGGTTGCCGAAAGGCGCGTACCATAGCCATAAGGCCATGGTCCTCCACGCTATGAGCGGCGCTCTACACCTTGCTACTATCTCGAAGGACTTCAGGCTGTCGAGCCAGAACACGATACTACACATAGTGCCTATGTTCCACGTATACTCCTGGGGCCTACCCTACATCGCAACACTACTCGGGATGAAGCAAGTGTACCCCAACAAGCTGGAGCCCGAAGTACTCCTCAAACTGATAGCCGACGAGAAAGTCGACTTTACAGCGGGCGTGCCCACCATACTCTACATGCTACTGGCACACCCGGCCAGCGAGAAGTACGACCTCAGCGGTCTGACCTTCGTAAACGGCGGGTCAGCGC
Organism: Candidatus Thermodiscus eudorianus; assembly: GCA_015521085.1. Classification (NCBI taxonomy): domain Archaea; kingdom Thermoproteati; phylum Thermoproteota; class Thermoprotei; order Acidilobales; family Acidilobaceae; genus Thermodiscus; species Thermodiscus eudorianus (SeqCode). The sequence goes on along the minus strand of WAOW01000001.1, from coordinate 37,797 downwards.
TCCCAAGGGGTCTAGCCGAGCTGGCCCTGAAGAGGGGTATGAGGGTCTTCGTGGGCTACGGCATGACCGAGACAGCGCCTATACTAACGCTCGCATCCCCGCCAGCCAAGACCGGGATAGACTTCAAGAGCCCCAACTACCTCGACTACGCCCTCAGGACCGGATGGCCGATACCACTCATAGACCTCCAAGTGGTCGACCCGGAGATGAAGCCGGTCCCCAAGGACGGCAAGACCATGGGCGAGATAGTGGTGAGAGGGCCCTGGATAACGCCAGAGTACTACAAGAACCCCGAGAAGACGGAGGCCGCCTGGAGGGGAGGATGGTTCCACACGGGCGACATCGCCGTATGGTATCCCGACGGCAGCATAGTAATCGTAGACAGGGACAAAGACGTGATCAAGAGCGGTGGCGAGTGGATAAGCAGCGTGAGGCTGGAAGACGCTATAAGCAGGCACGAGTGCGTAGCCCAGGTAGCCGTGATAGCAGCGAAACACCCCAAGTGGCAGGAGAGGCCAGTGGCACTGGTGGTGCCAAAGCCCGGGTGCGAGGACAAGATAAGCACAGAGTCTATCAACGAGTTCCTCATGAAGAACTTCGTGGAGACGGGCCAGATACCGAAATGGTGGCTCCCCGACAAGGTCCTGGTTGTGGAGGACCTGCCGAAGACCAGCGTGGGCAAGATAAATAAGAGGGCGCTGAGGGAGAAATACGCCAATATACTACTTGAGGAGGCCTAGGATAGCCCTCCAGGCCCACGTCAACCCCCTTTTTATCGAAGCGTAGACGATTAACAATAACTCCATTGCGTCACCCTTATAATACCTCGGCATATGACTAAACTGTAGACGACATTAATCGAACTGGAGGCGCTTGAGTTGAGCGAGAAGAAAGAGTCCATAGACTGGTACTCCCTAAGCGTCAACCTACATAAATTCTACGGGGGGAAGATAGAGATCATACCGAAAGTCCCAGTCAGGAGGATCAAGGACTTCGCCATATGGTACACGCCCGGCGTGGCAGAGCCCTCAAGAAGGATCAGCAAGGACCCCGACGAGAGCTTCGAGCTGACCAGCAGGTGGAACACGATAGCAGTAGTGAGCGACGGCACCAGGGTGCTTGGACTCGGGAAGGTAGGGCCGGAGGCCGCATATCCAGTCATGGAGGGAAAGGCCCTCATATTCAAGTTCCTAGGCGGGGTAGACGCCGTACCCCTAGTACACAGGAATAGGGACCCCGAGAAGTTCCTCGAACTGCTCGAAGCCGTCGAGCCTTCCTACGGGGGCATAAACCTCGAAGACATAGAGAGCCCCAAGTGCTTCTACATACTAGAGGAGGCCAGGAAGAGGCTTGAGATCCCCGTATGGCACGACGACCAGCAGGGAACCGCGGCAGTGACCCTGGCTGGCTTGATAAATGCCTTCTACCTGGTCGGCAAGGATATACGGAAGTCCAGGATCGTGCTCTTCGGCGCTGGAGCGGCTAACATAGCCCTCTACAGACTCCTGAAGCTCTACGGCGTGCCGCCAGAGAACATTATGGTGCTCGATAGCAAGGGCGTACTGCACCCCGACAGGACCGATATAGACAAGCTCATGATAAACCACCCGTGGAAGTACAGGATAGCCATAGAGACTAAGGGAGGAGGCTTACCCCCCGGAGCGCCGATAGACAAAGCCATGGAGGGAGCCGACGCCATAGTAGCGGCGAGCAAGCCGGGGCCCGGAGTTATCAAGAAGGAGTGGGTTGCTAAGATGGCTAAGGACGCCATTGTATTCGCAGAGGCGAACCCCGTCCCGGAGATATGGCCGTGGGAGGCCAAGGAGGCCGGGGCAAGGATAGTGGCGACTGGAAGGAGTGACTTCCCCAACCAAGTCAACAACAGCCTAGTATTCCCAGCGGTCTTCAGAGGCGTGCTCGACGTCAGGGCGAAGACGGTTACGGACGAGATGGCGATCGCAGCGGCGGAGGAGTTAGCTAAGTATGCGAGGGAGAAGGGAATCCACGAGGACTACATACTGCCCACAATGGAGGAGTGGGAGGTATACCCCAGGGAGGCTGCTGCTGTCGCCGTGAAGGCCGTCGAGCTTGGAGTGGCTAGGAGGACCACGACTTACAAGGAGGAGCTGGAGAGGGCTCAGATAATAATATCAACTGCGAGGAAGAAGTATCAGTTACTGTGGGAGGACGGCTACATACCGAAGCCTCCTGTAGACTACGAGTAGACGTGGAGGTGTGATGCAGTGTACGAGCCCGCACTCTATATACGGAAGCCTCTTGAGTCCGACGCCGACTCCCTAGCCCAGCTGATCAAGAGATTCTACCTTTTCAACGAGGAGTTCGACCCGGCCTGGGCGACCGTCGAGAACATAGACGAGGCCACGGCAGAAGTCGCCAAGAAGTACATCGAGGGAGACGGACTCACGCTAGTCGCAGTATGCGACAACGAACTCATCGGATACCTACGCGCCGAGATCAGGGAGAACCCGGTTCTAGCTACGGGGAAGATCGGAGTGATAACGGAGCTTTACGTTATCCCATCCAAGAGGGGTAGAGGCATAGCTTCAAGGCTGGTGGACGAGGCCAGGAATAGGTTCGCCGAGATGGGGATAACCCATGTAGCGGCCGAGTTCCCCGCTAAGAACTTCGTGGCCGAGGCCTTCTACAAGAAGCTGAAGTTTAGAGAGTACTCTAGTGTGTATCTGAGGGAGGTGTAGCCTAGATGAGTTCCATATTCGTGAGGGAAGCGGTCGAGAACGATATAGACGTCGTGGCTAGGCTTGTGGCTAGGCTGAAGCAGCTGAACGAAGAGCTGGATCCACACTTCAAAGCCGTTGCGAACCTCGACGAGGTCGCCAGGGAATACGTTGAGAGGGCTGTGAAGAGCGAGGACGCCAAGGTGCTGGTTGCGATTGACATGGCTACAGCCGATATCGCCGGAGTAATAATCCTCAAGATAGAGGATAGGATCTTCTACGAGCCCAGAAAGAAGGCCGTCATAACAGACTTCTACGTGAGGGCGAAGTATAGGAGGAAGAGGGTCGGAAGCATACTATTGGACGAGGCGATGAAGGCCGCTGTAGACATGGGGGCCGGGATAATAACCGCTGTCTACCCTGCTGGGAACACAATAGCCAGCGACTTCTACACTAAGGCTGGCTTCAGGGACCTGCAGGTCGAGAAATACAAACCCTTAAAATAATTTTTATTATTTATTTACAGGTACGAGAACACCCTCGTGTACAACCTCTCATAGTAGTTCTCCCACCACCGGAACCTGGCCAGCCTAACCCGGGAATCGCACACCCTGACACTAACGGTATCGCCAGGCCGTAAGGGATGGACCTCCTGTCCATCCAGCACTATCCACAGGGGGTTACTGTTCTGCTTGACTTCAACGTCAACCACCGCCTCAAGCGGTAGCACTATCGGCCTCAAGTAAAGCTGAACCGGGTTCAGGGGGGTTAGTACTATGACTTGGAGGTTAGGGTCTATAATGGGGCCACCGGAGCTGAGGCTGTAGGCGGTGCTCCCCACAGTGGTGGATATTATGAGGCCGTCGCCGTCGATGCCCATGATCCTCTCCCCGCCAACGTAGACGGCCAGCCTGACGAGCTTCGCCTTATCCATTACAAGCACAGCGTCGTTCAACACGCAGACCGAGCCGCCGGGATGGTCGGCCTGGAGCCTCGGGTACACTACCTCCCTATACTCGCCGTTCATGAAGTCCTCGATCCTCTCCTCCACCTCATACGACTCTACGTCGAGCAGAAACCCCCTCTTACCGGCTCGAACAGCCATCACGACGCTACTGGAAGGGTCCCTCATCTTCATAAACGTCCTGAGGAGAGTGCCATCGCCCCCGATAACCACCAGCTTCTCGGGTGGATTATCCAGGGTGAACACCGGGTAGACCGAGAGGCTGGGATACGCCTCGGCAGTATCCTTCTCCACGTATATACTAGCGTCCAGCTCCTTGAGCGCCCTCACAGCCCTTATAGCAACCCTCTCGGCCAACGCGCTATCCGGTTTGACTACAATCCCTACTTGGCCCGTGGACAAGAGGCTTTCCCAGGATGTAACAGAGGCGTCGCCCTAGCTAATAATTCCTCCACCAAGCCAGGTAATAGCGCTGGGAGATGGAGCTGGAGTCGAAATCCCCCTGCGTAAAGGTGCCGCCGAGGCAGGCAGAGGAGGCGAGGAGGCTGCTGAAGAAGCTGGGGCTCTACAATGAGGAGCTGAAGATGAAGAGAGGCGGCTCCACGATAGCCCTGCCAGTGGTGGAGCCCGTCGAGGCCGTGGAGAGGCTTAGGGAGTCCGGAGTCGAGGCTAGTCCCTGCACGGGAGAGTTCGAGACTGTAAGGAGAGTTAAGAGGCTGTCATCAGCCATCAAGAGCTTCAGGCAAGTTGGAGACATAGCCGTGTTTAGCCAGACCCATGGAGTACCCTATGAGGAGTATAGGAAGGCCGCGGAGGAGTTGCTAGCCGTGAATCCGCGCATAAGGTCTGTGTGGCTCAAGAGGGAGACTGTGGGGCTTGAAAGAGTCGCGGGCCTAGTACACCTTGCCGGGGATCGCGTGACCAGGACTATAGTGAAGGAGTATGGGGTTAGGTTCTACGTCGATATAAGCAAGGCCTACTACAACCCGCGTCTAGCCTCCGAGCATCACAGAGTGGCCCAGCTAGTTGAGGACGGAGAGATGGTCCTGGACATGTTCACGGGGATAGGCGGCTTCCCGCTACACATAGCCACGGCGCGCCGCGCCTTGACAGTTGGAGTCGACCTAAACATTGACGCCTTGGAGCTGGCGGCCGAGTCGCTCAAGCTGAACAAGAGCAGGCTCAAGGGCACGGTCGTCTACATAAACGCAGACGCTAGAAGCCTACCAGGTATACTCAGGGGCGTCTTCGACCGCGTGATAATGAACCTGCCCAAGTCGAGTGTAGAGTTCCTCGACGCCGCATGCAAACTAGTTAGGAACGGTGGGGTTATCCACGTATACGTGATCTCTGGCGACGAGAGCGGGGCAAGGAGGATTATAGAGGATACGATGGCCAAGCACGGCTGCACAGCCTATATCGTCAACGTGAAGAGGGTCCTAGACTATAGTCCCGGACACGCAATATACGTTGTCGACGCCCGAGTGGCTCGTAGAGGTGGTTAGCGTGAGGGAGATAGAGGGCAAGTGGATAGTCTTCACCGCATGGGGCCACGAGAACGTCAAGGCGCTCCACAAGACGACCCTGGAACTGACCCGTGAAAGCCACCTGACACCCAGAGGCGACTGTATAGTCGGGGTGCGGAGCGAGCTGGCCGTGGGAGACCTGCCGGGGTGGTTCAAGGCGCGGGCCCGCGATCCCGAGTCTATCATAGTCCTAGTATTGTGTAGCGCCAGGGAGGAAGTCTGCGACTCTATAGTGGGGTCCGGGCATCCCGGCCTCAGCTTCGAAGACGGGATTCGTATGATAGTTAGGAAAAGCACCTATGTCGATGGGAGGACCTTGATGGTCAGGGCCAGTAAATCTGCTAGGGACCTGAGACGCGACCTGGTCCGGGCGCTAGCACGGGGAGACAGGTTGGAGGCGTACCTAACCGTTATCAAGAAACCGATAGAGGGCTTCTCTGGCAGAACAAGCTGAATCCTTGTCTATGCCCCTCAATACCCTACCGTATGCCTGCGCGACGTGCTCGGCTTCTATGGGGGAGGGCGACCCGGGTATGACTATGCTGGCTGGCTCCCTCCAATCCCCGTCCTCCCCCGCTAGCTCCGCAAGAGACTCGTAGACGGTGATCCTCTCGCTGTCGAGGCCAGCCCTCTCGACCACTATAACCGATGCACGGGCGACTAGCTTCTCCCCCATATCGCCCTCTAATCCCGTTAAGATGCGGGCTGCACTAGCAGGGTCTAGTTGCGCGCCGCCGGGCGATATGTCTAGGAGGGCGAGCGTGTGTAGGCCTATGCACGCGTTAGAGTATATGTAGTCTAGTATGCTGTAGGCCTTGACCCCTCTCCAGGGGCCGGGCACCGTTATGGTCCTCCCGAACTTGTAGAAGTCCAGGAGGCTTAAGGACATAGCGGCGCAGACGCCGGAGACGCCGGGTATCACCCTGAACTCCACGTTCTCGGTTGAGGCCATCGCTATGAGGCTCCTATGCGTCGTCGCAACCAGAGGGTCCCCCGGCACCAGGACCACGACCAACTCTCTCCTAGCCCTCTCTATGACTCTGGAGGCCAGCTCCTCCAACTGGCTACGCGTCGCCTCAAACACCCTATCACCAGCCAGCCCCCTAGCATACTCCACCAGCCAGCCGCTACCGGGCACCGTGTACGTCTCAACGAACACGACGTCAGCCCTAGCCAATACCCCCTCCAGGATCCTGCCCTGGTAGCCAGGGCCTAGACCCCCACCCGCCAATATAAGCGCCATCCCCCGGGCAACCCCCTGGATTTAAACTGCCGCCCGGCAAGTAATAACTAACCCGAGGCAGGGATAGGTTGCTTGAGTGTAGTGACAGTGACCTGCTACTTGCATCGATAAAGTACGGGCTACACGCCCGGCACAACGCCTCCACGGGAGAGGTAGATCTGGAGGCTGGCGGGGCGAAGCTGACGGGCCCCACTACGGGCGTGCACCTCAAGATAGGCGACGGGGAGTACATCATATCCTCGGAGGGGCGTGTCGTCAGGGAGGGGAATCCTTGCGTCGCCCTAGTGAAGACCTATAACATAGCCTCCGACATGCTGAGGAAGAGGTATAATGGCGCTGTAACCCGTAGCCTCGTTACCATCAACAACTACAGGCCCTCTGAGAGATGCATAGAATGGATGGCAACGCTGCACAATACCAGCCGGGCACTAGCCAGGATATACTGTAAGCTGGCGCCGCTAGCGGCTAGGCTCTACGAGATCCTGTTAGACGCCGCAACCGATCCCGTCTCGAAGAGGGATCCCGACGTATACTACGGCGTGCAGCGGCTGGACGAGCAGGTGAAGCTCATAGAGGGCCTTAGGAAGGCTATACCAGGCGATCCAGAGATACTCCACTCAAGGCTACTCCACGTAGCCTTAGAGTCGATCGCCGATATCAGGGTGTGGCCCTTGCTGGCGGCATCATACCATGCAGGGTTAACAATTGGCCCGGGCTCTATACGTGGCGACGCGTCACTCCTATCCTCTATAATGGCCGGAGAGCTCTCCTGGCTACTGAGAGCCTCCAGGGGCAGCCCCGGGAAGCCGTTGCCAGAGCTTGTAGAAAGGATCACCGTACCTGTGACATACGAGGTCGCTGAGAGGGGGTCATGGACGATCCTCTACATCAGATCGTCGAGCACGGGCAGGTGCAGGTATCCATGCCTAGCTGTAGCCGAGGAGGGGGCAAGTCTACTCTATGCCGTTCACTCGTCCCACGAGGATGTGGGCGGGCTACTCTACGAGACTCCTGGGGGACCCTCGATAGTGCTACTCTACAAGGCTGGTAGCATAGGGAGGGTGGTTGTGCCCAAGTGTAGGGGGGCCTATGAGGCCTTGGAAGCGGCTCTAACTGTTGAGGCCTCGGAGGTCGGCGTGTCTGACCTCCTCTAACGCCTAAGGGCCGAGTCTAAATATCCTCTAGAGGTATAGGTTAGGTTGTAAGTGGGGGTTGTGAAGAGGGCTGGTATTGCCGACGCCGTCGGAGGCGGATGGGGATGGACGCCAGTCTAGGAGCCCCCATTAGTTGCATAAAGATATATCACGCCCTGTTATATCGAATCATATACGTAGGTAGGGTGGATTGACGAGTAGGGTACAGGCGCTCAGGAAGGCCTCCAGCACCTATAGGGAGACCCTGAGAAACCTAGTCCTAAGGATACTCCTCGACGGCCCGATGCATGGATACGAAATCATGAGGAGGATAAAGGAGATAACCAGGAACCGGTGGAAGCCGGCCGCGGGCACGCTATATCCGCTGCTCGAACAGTTGAGGGAGGAGGGCTTGATAACGGTTGCCGGGGTCGAGGTGTCCAATGTAAGGGGTGGTAAACGGATAATGTACAAGCTGACCCGTAAGGGCGTCGAGGAGGCTGCTAGGATAATCAAGGAGAAGGCCCAGACGAAATTCGACATATTAATCTTCTATATAGTGGAGGGCGTCGTCGCCCTTAAGAAGCACGGCCTAGAAGACGAGTACAGGGAGATATGCGAGGCCATCAGAGAGGGCTACAGCAAGCTGGGCGTAGTGTTAGAGGATAGGTGCAGCCTCTAGGCCTTATTGTATATGAAGAGGGCCGCATAGGGGTAACCCTTGAGCCTGTCTATCAGCACGCTCGGCTTACCAACGCCCCTAACCACCGCTATTATGAATCCATAGTCCATCAAGTGCATCCAGCCCCTCCTAGAGGCCGAGACCACCCTGTTGTAGGCCCCCTTAGTTCTCCCATGGAAGGGTCTACCGGTCTTCGCCGTGTACCGCCTGAGTATTAACGGGACCCACTCCTCGCCCTGGACCGCTAGAGTGACTCCCCTATCCCCGATCCACTCCACCGCGAGGTCCATAGCATCTACTATATTGTCGATGCACTCCTGCAGGGTTGGACAGGCTTCCCTGGCCCCCAGTAGCCCTGGCGGGGGCTCCTTGGCCGGTAGGAGTAGGGGCTTCGAGAAGTATTCTTCTAGACCCCTGCGTATGACCTCGTTCACCATGCCAGGGTACTTCCTAGAGGCCTCCACGGCCCTCTCCATCAGGTTGTGGAGCGCCTCCACCTTCTCCTCGTCCTGCCACATACCGGATACGAGCATCCTGTACTCGTTGGCCGGGAAGTACTCTATGGGCTCGTGGTCGCGGTCGAGGGACAGGTTGGCCACAACCACGTTATACCCCCTGCCCTCGCCCATGTCGAGTAGCTCCCCGCAGTCCCCAGCCGAGACGGTGAGGTTTCCAGCGATTATCTTGAAGGGCCTGAACCCGCCTGCCAGCGAGGGACACCTATAGTATCTGAGAGGGACCCTCTCCGCCACACCGCTGAGCTTCTCCTCCGGCCCGATAACAACCCCGCGGCCTAGATGCATATACCATGGGAGGTAGTAGGCCGGGTCCTCGCCCCTCTTGAACCTGTAGGCGGCTAGAGGGACCCTCACTACCCAGTAGTCCAGGTAGCCGAGCCTCTGGAGCATGCTAATCGACTTGACGCTCAACGGGTCGGGATGTATGAGTGGCGTTGGGATCACGAGCGTGGGGCTCCCCCCGGCCTCCTCCCGTATCCTCCTCCACAGCATTAGGAGTGTGTTGTAAGCTGATGCCACGGCCGATGGAGTGGTCCTCTGGGCCCTCGCCATCCTGATTCTCTCGTCGAAGTCCGCCGGGTTGTATAACGCTACTATCCTCGCCTCCCTGCCATCCCTACCAGCCCTACCAGCCTCCTGGTAGTAGTCCTCTATACTATCGCTGGAGGTGAAGTGCAGGACCCAGCGGATATTCGGTATATCGACGCCCATCCCAAAGGCCTTGGTAGCCACCACGACCAGGGGGTCCCCGGCCACGCTAGCCTCATAGATCCTATTCTCTCGGAGCCTCCTCTCGCGGGACGAGAGCTGGCCGTGATAGCTGATCGTCTTGAGACCAGTCTTCGCCGATAGCAGCTCTGCCAGGTAATCGGCGTTCTCCCACTCCTTACGGGTCCTCTTCACAAACCCCGTGTATACAATGCCGATCCACCGCTTATCCACTCCACTAGCCCACTTCGCCAGCTCCTTGACAGTCCTACCGGCCAGGTCAACCCTCTCGATATCACCAGGGGCGGGTTTCACATCGAATACCAGCTCCGGCCTCACGACAGGTCCTCTAAATACCAGGGCTCCCTCCTCGGGGAAGCTAAAGCCCCCGCCCTCGTCCCCCGATAAGTTAATGGGTATCGTCGCGCCCGGCCGCGACCCTATACTGGCAAGCGCGCTCTCGACAACGTCCGGCGGTGCTGTAGCAGTGAATAAGGCAATGGGAGGCCAGCCCTCAGTCTCACGGAGATCCGCCAGCATCTTAGCCGCGTGCAGGTAAGAGGGCCTGAAGGAGGGACCCCATCTGGCCAGCGTGTGGGCCTCGTCCAAGACCACTAGAGCCGGGGGCGCCTCGGCGAGTAGCTTAGCGAACTCCTCGTCCATGAACCTCTCCGGCGTAACGTATAAGAGATCCAATGCACCCATCCTAGCAGCCGTGACCACCAGCTTCTTCCTCTTACCAGTAACCGACGCGTCTATCCTCTCAGCTGTGAACCCCCTCCTCCTAGCGTTGTCCACCTGATCCCTCATGAGTGCCCTGAGCGGGGATACGACTAGCACGTAACCCCCATAGCCGAGCCTCTTGGAGAGCATCCCGGCCACCTGGAATATCGCGCTCTTACCGCTACCCGTCGGCAGTATCGTGAACACTGGCTGGCCCGGCCTGGAGGCAGTCATCTCGACTACCGCAGCTATGGTAGTCTCCTGGTAGGGCCTCAGCCTGTAGCCGCTCCAGTACTCGGAGAACACGGCCTGAGCCTCCTCCACGACCCAGTCCCTCCGGATCTCGACGGTGGGCTCCGGCTCGACCTCCCCGGTACCGACTAGCTCGGCGTCCTGGTAGTACGCGAGCCTTGAGACTAGGAGCCTCGACACCTGGCTGGAGAGACTCCTCACCCACTCGACGACCTCGCCTATACCAGTTGGCTTCCCAGGGAAGGCCTCGGGGTAGACCAGCACAACCCTGGGAGCCCCATTCACAGACCACGGCATGCCAAGGACTACGTCCCAGGAGGCTACTGCGTCAAGCCCGGAATCCATCCATTCATCGACGTCCCGGTGACCCTCCAGCAGCTTCAGGCCTAGAGCATTCGAAGAGGCCCGGGCCATGATCCTGCTGGGCACGATGTAGAGGGTCGGTCCTCCGCCCCACTCCCTATAGGCTGCTCTAACCGGTTCTATGGGCCCCCTTAGGAAGGGTGACTTAGTGAGGACCCTGGGCTTCACGAGAACCTCTGCAGGGGGCTTGAGCCCGGCTGCCCTGGCACAGTACTTGACCGGGCGTATACAATCATATACTACATTGTATTTAGTGGCCCTCAGCATGCCAACGTGCTCAGGCCTCACCTGGAAGCCCCCCTCTACAGGCGGGTCTGGGGAGTCTCGTAGGAGGCTTGGTAGTAGTTCGGCGAGGTCCCTGCTCCAGCTCCACTCTCCTCTTATCGAGGAGTGGTCTCCCCTCCTGTAGGCTAGTGAGAGTATGCTGGCCCATGCCCGTGAGTCGACGCCCTCCGGCATAGGGCCTCCTGCCTCTATAGTCTTGGGGAGCCAGATGGGGCACCTGGCCCTCGGCTTGTCAGTGACCACTATGGTCCCACGGTCGATCCCGCAGTCTGCCGTGGCTGAGTCTTCTACAAGGGTCGTTATCCAGGAGGGTAGCCCCGTGTAGGGCAGGGCACCCGAGGCTTCTAGGATCTTGACGGCGGCCGAGAAGGCCTTTGCCACGACCTCGGCCCTGGACCCTTCTATGCCTAGATGGTATGATATGGCCGCTATGCTAGGCGGGACCTCCGGGTACGCCATGCCAATGTACTCGGAGGCTTCATCGCCCTCCATGCATCCCCAGCTCGCTAGAAACCCCGGCTTAACCGTGCCCTCGACCGCCCGCGGGGACACGTGGATCCTCAGCCTCTCCAGGGCTCCTGCTGGTAGGTTTCTTGAGGATAGTGTTCGAGCACCATCCCATACCTCTACCACGTTTTCGCCACAGTAGAGGGCCGCGACCCCGGGTCTGGGTGACTGGTAGCCCGCCGCCTCGGCATAGCTCTCCTGGCCTGACAACACATGGAACACAATAGCTTCGTCGAGGATCTTCTCGTCGACGCTACACCCCCTTGAATGGGAAGCCGTGATCAACTCGTAGTAGCCAAGCCTCCTCAGCCCCTCGATACACTCCCTCCCAGGGCACGAGTGTGGGAGGAGTAGCTGGGCTAGCCCGGCATCGCCCCAGGCCTCCAGGACTCTGATCGCGGTAGGCCATGCAAGCCTGCCCCTGCGAGCCATGCCCTCCAGGATCCTCCTGGAGAAGGGCTTGAGAGTCCTCGACAACGCTATCCCTTCTAGGAGCTTGTAGCCCCTCCTCCCATAGGCTACCACGGCCGCGTAGAACAGTATTGGTATAAGGGCTAGGAGGGCTGTCAAGGCGATCGCGTAGATGTCGAGCGTCAAAACCTACTACCCCAGGCCTAGAAGTGTGGGCCTAGAGGGTATTACTAGGGTAAGACTCGTGAAACCATGGAGTAGACGGTCTCGGCTATGGCTGGAGCCGCCGTCAAGCCGGGCGACTCTATCCCGACGAGGTTAACGATCCTCCTAGTCCTCCCACTATACTCTATTATGAAGTCCCTAGAGGCCACCGTGGGCCTGAGGCCGACTAACACCTCGGGGTCCCCCTCAAGACCTGCATCCAGCAGTGGCTGGAACCTATTCCTCAGCTCCCGGACATCGGCTTCGCTATACCTGTAATCGCCCTTGTCAGCGGCCCCCGCGTAGTTTGGACCCAATAGAACGCCCCTTGGGTGCGGTATTATGCCCCCGCCCTTCGTCTCCCGCTTTCTCTCTAGCCTGAGCCATGCGAGTATGTTCTCAGGCTTGGCCGAGTCGTATATCGTCATAACCCCGCGGATTGGTATGATCTCGTAGGTATCGCCGTAGAGGGAGGCCACTGTATCGGCGTCTAGGCCCGCGGCGTTTACCAGCGCCCGTGCCCTTATAGTGCTGGAGCCTGCCTCGACTACGACCCCCTCGCCTACGAGGGAGATCTCGTAGACGGGGGCAGAGTACATTACCCCGGCGCCCTGCTCCCCAGCTAACGCGGCTATCCTCTGGGTCAGCGCGACGGGGTCCACAACCCCGTAGCCCTCGACCATCACGGCGGTCTTTATGCTCCGGCTCGCAAGAGGCTCGTACTCCCTCACCACACGGCCAGACACAACCCTAACTGTATGGCTCGGGAGTCTACGCCTCAGTATTGATCCGACTATTCTAGCCGTTAACGCGCTCCAGGCCCTTGTAGAGGCTATGAAGGCGCGCGTCCACTTGATCCCCAGGCCCAGCTCCCTGTCAAGCTTCTGGTATAGGAGGTTCCCCTCCACGCACAGCCTGCTCTTCAAGCTGTTAAAAGGCAGCTGCACCACGTGGATTACTCCCGCGTTCCTGGCGGTGACGCCCCAGCCAGCCTCCTCCCTCCTCTCCACGACCAACACGCCATAGCCAGCCCGGGCCAGCCTGTAGGCTGTGAACACGCCAACGATACCCGCGCCCACGACTAGCACGTCATGCTTGTCTACCGCCATCGACCAGCCCTCCGCAGTAGGATGCGGGGCTAGAGCGGGTGTTGAACAGGTTACCGGGGTCTAGGGCGCGCTTAACCGCACAGGCTAGCTTGAGGGACCCTCCATACTCGAAGGCGGCCCACCTCCTCCTCAAGAGGCCGAAGCCGTGGTGGTGGACTATCGAAGCCCCGGCCTTGAGGGCGGTTTCCGTGGCGACGTCCCAGACCCTCCAGTACACCTGAGGGTCCCTCTCGAAGACGACCGTGGTGTATAGGCTCCCCCCGTTTGGATAGAAGTGTGAGGCGTGGCTGAATGCAAGGCTCACCCCCTCTATCCTGGCTAGGTTCTCTAGGAGGAGGGAGTGGAGGCGGGGTAGCACGCTCCAGTAGGCGGCTTGGTCGATCGTGTCGAAGGCCAGCCCCATGTCGAGCACCGTCTTGACGGAGCCGGCGTAGGAGAGCCTGTTCCTCCACCACTTCTCGACAAGGCCTGGGGCCTCCCTTCCGCCGGCAGCCCGTATAATCGCCTCCAGGTATCGCCTCTGGCCCTCTACAATGCTACGGGGGCCCGCTATCCTGGCTAGTAGCATTGTGTCCTCGATCCCGTAGTGGAGTAGTGATTCGCTGGAGTCCTGGATCCTCATCATTAGCGGTGTGCTCCACGAGTAAGCTCTCCGGGCTACCGATATGGCGTCGGCGAAGGATGGCAGGGTATAGGATAGGTCTGCCTCCTCCTCGGGTAGTTCTCTGACCCTCAACCCTGTCCTGACGATTATACCGTATCCGCCCTCGGCGCCTAGGAATACGTTGTTCACTCCGGGGAGTATGAGGCCTCTGGGGTTCCTGTCGCTACCAACCCTGATCATTTCTCCACGCCTGTCGACTACATCGAGCCAGAGGACTACATCCTCTATGTTGCCATACCCGGGCGAGTAGGCGCCGGCTCCCAGTGTTGATATGCTACCGCCTATACAGGCCAGCCTCTCGGACTGGGGCCTGTAAGCTAGCGTGAAGCCGCGCTTATTCAGCCACTCCTCCAGCTCTGAGACCTTCAATCCAGCCTCTACAACGACTAGCCTGTCCTCCTCCCTCAACTCTAGTATCTTGTCGAGCCTGGAGAGGCTCACCGCTACACAGCACTCGCCTGGCGTGGTGCTCCCGACGACGTTGCTCAACCCGCATATGGGGACTATGCATGCCTTGTGGGATGCGGCGAGCCTCACTATATGCGTGACGTCCTCGACGCTCTCAGGGTAGACAACCAGGCTCGGCAGGTCCAGCGCCTCTCCCTTATAGGCCCTTATTATGTTTAGAGGCCACATATCGGCGACAGACCGCCAGTTATCATAGTCGCTTAGATCACCGGGCCGCGGTGTCGCGGGGATGAGCGTGTCGAGGCCTAACGCCTCCAGACTCCTCTGTAGCGCTTGGATGCCGCATTTACCCAAGCTAGCCTCCCTCGTATTCCACTCCCCTTATACAGTCGGGCCACTTCTTGCCGCTTCCCCTCTCTATGACCTCTATCTTGTAGGCTGGGTGGATCTCGCTCCACATCCCATGGTCCGTGTCGACGACGAACACGCCCGTCACACGCACCCTATCGCCGGGGCATACGCCCCCGCCTACTGGGCCTAGGACCTTATAGTGGTCGCTGGGGACCACCTCCACGTGGAGGCCTCCACGCCTCAACACGAGGTTACCAATGCCGAGTAGCGAGTCGTTTGCCACCTTGAGGTCGAAGCAGTAGTCACCGTCCCCAGCTATATTGGGGACCGGCTTCACAACTCCCTCGACTGTAACGCACTGCCCTATTATACGGAGCCTGGCCGGCGAGTGGGTGTTCTCGAATACATTCCCCGTGTAGGGGCACTGGGTCCCCGGGGTCTGAGCCCATCTGTCGCCCGACCAGCTGTGGGGATTGAAGGGGTAGAAGGCGGCTTTGGCGTTGTACTGGAGCGCTACCCCTCCCAGAGCCGCACCCGCTAGGACTAGTACCACCGCGGTCACTGCTGCTGGCCTAGCACCTATCCTGTCTGAGAGGGCCAGTAGTGCGAGCCCTGCTAGGGCCCCGGCCAGTAGTGCCGGGACGGGGAAGGCGTATAGGCTCAACCAGTATCCTAGTAGCGACGCCGCCGCGGCTATAGCGGCTGTGGAGTCTGGCTGTAGCCGTGTGAACTTGTACATCATGTATGTGAAGGGTGCTAGGAGTACCCCGTATATGCTGAGGCCCGTGTGTATGCCGTCGTCGCCATAGTATGCTATCGCGGTTGTTAGGGCTAGTATCTGCTCCAGGGCTGCTAGGCCCAGTGCCAGGCCCAGTGGTCCAAGCCTCCTCCCCAGCCTCCCTAGGATGTAGAGGGCGGGGGTCCTTAGGAGTATGCTGGCGACTGCTACTGTTAGGAATATCGACTTCGTCGACAGGAGTATCAGCAGGGCTAGCAGGTGTGCGGCTAGGAAGTAAAGGGTCCCTCTACCGGGGCTATAGGCTAGGAGCGCATAGTACTCGACAACGAATACTAGCCCGTAGCCGACCAGTATGCCTGGGGCGTTGACCATCGTGGAGATCGCCAGGGCGGATAGCACTATGAATAGGACTGGCCCGTACCTGCCTGCCAGGACGCATTCACCCATCACACTACAGGTGGGCTCTCCATGGATTTAACTTAACTCACACTGGCCTGGCAATCACTATGGTGTCCTTCACGCTCTCGACCACTGTAGACACGATGCTGCCCGGCCTATAGCCCTCGCCGCGCAGGGTCAGCAGCCACCTACCGTCGAGGGTTACTCCAGTCGTAGTCCCCTTGAGCCAGCCTGGAGCCAATACCCTGGCCCTGACCCTGGATCCCTTCTTGTAGGGTACCTCGACTCGTGGGGCCTTCCTGAATCCCCATTCCTCCATGCTCCACGAGACCCTTAGGCCCAGCTCCTCTTCCAAGCTCCTTATCCAGGCCCAGAACTCCCTCCACGAAACCTCCCTGACGCCCCGGGGCCTCCTACCGTGCCTGTGTATGTTATACTTCTGGATCGTGGCGGGGGGCCACCTCTTACCGGCCCCTATCCCGTAGGCCCATCTTACGACGTTCTTGACGTCTTCATCGTTCAGGCCGGGCACCCAGACCGGCGTCACGTGGAGGTCTATGCTCGTCTCCCTCACGATATACTCGGCTAGCCTCTTGACCCTCTCGACGTCGTACCAGGAGGTCCCTGCCAGGTATCTTGCCTTCCCGGGGTTTAGCGTGTCGATGCTGAGGTTAACCCTGTCTAGGCCTGCCTCCTCCAGCCGGTCTATGAGGTCCTTCCTAAGCCCCCATCCATGGGTCTCCACGGCGACCCATTTTATCCCGTCGCTCCTCTTCAACTCGGCGACTAGCTCCACGAGGCGTGGATAGGTGAATGGGTCGCCGACGCCGTCGACAAGCGCCTCTACTCCCCCGCCCTTGTACCTGGCTATCTCCCCGGCCCATGACGCCAGGTATGCGGGGTCCCCGACCTGGTACTCGCTCCGCCTCCACCTGCTCCTCGGGCCGGCGTCTACGCTGCAGAATATACAGTTCAGTGGGCAGAGGGTTGTTGGCCTGACCTGGAGGATGTTGGTGCCCCTGTCTATCACCCCTATGAATACCGTGCCTATCAGGGGCAGGGGCTCGTCTATCTCGACGAGCGGCCTCCCCCACGGCCTCGCTACTATCGACGCGCCCGGGGGTAGGAATGACACGAGAGGGACCCTCATAGGGATAGCTGGAGGCCTCGGGAGCCGATAAGGGTCCCCCTCGGGGCCTCGCCTATGGCCATGGCGTTGCGGAGCTCTGCCAGGCTTTCTGGGGATAAGTGTACCGCTATCCCGTATCGGGGCCTCGCCCTCTTCACTATTTCTATGAAGTCTTTAACAGTCATGTGGCCTTCTTTCCTGGCTATGCTGGCTAGCCGTGTAGGTAGGGTGGCTTCGCCTATGAGGATCTCGGTGCCCCTCACGGCCTCTACCACGCGGTTGTCGAGCCTTGTATCGCCGGTGTAGGAGACCAGCTTCTCGCCGCCTCTTTTTATTGTCATGCCATAGGCCGGCACTGTGTGGCTGGCCTTGAACGCCTCTATCTCTAGCCCTTCTAGGCTGAGCCTCCCGGGCTCTAGAAGCTCCACGTCTATAGACCTGGGTAGGATCCCCGCCACGGCTTCTTCGAGGTCTCCTAGGACCTCGCCTTCCGCCGATATCCTCATGCTGGGGCATCCCTCTGCTATCCTGGCTATGCTTAGTGGGAAGAGGCCTGACCAGTGGTCTAAGTGTATGTGGGTTATGTATACCGCTTCTATGTCGCATGGCTTGTAGCCGGCTTGGAGGAGTCCTGTTAGGCAGTCTTCCCCGCAGTCTAGCGCCATCTTCTCTCTGCCTGTGTCGACTAGGATTGAGGGACCCCCGTAGCCCGGCGGCGGATATGACCCGCCTCCGCCGATCACGGTGATTAGCACTCTTGTAGGCACCCCCGAGGGGTTTGCGTTGTGTGCGTGGTTTACTTATTTTACTGGGTCTGCCTATATTGGAGGGGTTTAAGGGTCTTGAGCGGTGGATTGCGGTGTATGGATTCCTGATGGGGGCGTTTTTGCCCATGATGATGCTGGCGGTAACTATACTAGTTATAATATTGATTATTATATATGTTATTAGGGAGGAGGACTCCGAGTTGTCCAGGTCCCTACGCATATACTACAGGCTCATACCCCTAGACGAGGGGCTATCCATGGATAAACTTGTATTGGAACTAGGTAAACGAGGCGTATACGCTAAGAAGGCCAGCCACGGCGAGGTAGTGATCGACGAGTTCATAGAATGGAGGCTGAGGCTCGAAGAAATAGATGGGAAGACGCACCTAAGCATCGAAGCCGGCGTCAAGACGTGGTTCCTAGTAGTGACACTGATAGCCCTAATCCCCTACGCGATACTAGGCGTCATACTAGCCGCCATCGCCTTCTGGAGATTCGCGGAGAGGAGAGACATCCTGCGGAGCATACTAACAGCACTAACGGGCAACCCGGCTATAGCAAGCCAGTTGTAGGCGGTGCGGCGTGATCGATGAAGCCCTAGAGGCTCTAAGGGAGAAGCCGCTACTCGTATACGGCTGGAGCCCCGACGGCCTGATATCAACGCTAATAGCATTAAGGTACCGTGGCGGCGTGGATGAGGTGCTTATAGAGTCCACGACAACATGGAAGCCCGGGCACCCCCAACTCGAACAGCTAGCGATCCAGTCCAGAGAGGCGAAGAGCCTCATACTACTAGGCACAGGGTGGAGTGGAGTCGAGATAGACCTGCTAGCGCCCATGGTCTTGGCGCCCGTGGTGGTTATCGACAACTCGTGGAGCCACAGGCTGCCCAGGAGGCCCAACGTGTTATTCCTCAACCCTTCACCCCGGGGAGACCCCAGGGCTAACTGGCCCACAACCGCCAGCCTGGTATCGAGCATAACCGGGAACCCCCATCCCTTCCTAGCCGCCTCCAGCATAGTCGCCCTCATGGGCGACATGGCCCGCGGAAACAGGGTCTACCAGTCCCTCATGAGCCTCTCGGGGCTGGACCATAACAGAGACTACCAGATAGCTAGCGAGTGCGCAATGCAGGCCTATGGGATAACTAGCATGTCGCAGCCCGCAGTCCACTCGGAGGCCGCCAGGAGTCTGATCGAGGCCGATCCAGACCCCTGTAAGGCGATGTTGAAGGACGTCCTACTCACAACCTACAGGGCCGAGGCAGAGGCAGCCCTAGACTCCGTCTACAAGAGCCTGGAACCAGCGGAGGAAAACGGTATCAGGGTGGCCGTGGCCGAGGGGGAGGGCAGGCACTACCTGACAATAGCCAGGATAATGGCCATGGAGGCTCCCGACAAGGTGAACCTCCTAGTCTACAGAGACTCCCTTAGCCGGGAACGCACAGGGTGCGCGTGGAGCATTAACCTGGGGAAACCCCTGGCGAGGGCTTCCTCGCTCCTGCGGGCTAAAGGCTACGAGGTCTACGGCTACTACCAGGGGCCCGCCAACTTCGTGTGCTATAGAGGTGGCAAGGGGGAGGACCGGTTTATAGAGGATCTGAGGGAGTCCCTCGGGAGGCTAGGCTATATGGGCTAGGCCCCGTTCTGCCCTCCTACCGGCTACATAGGTTGCTAGCCCTATCAGCGGGAGCAGTGCTATGGCTAGCTTCAGCCATGCTATCGGGCCGTAGCGTTGCATGAAGGCGCCCGCCGCTAGGGTCCCCAGTACCCAGCCTAGGTTGAAGGCGAACCCGTAGAGGCTGCTCGCGGTGTATCTTATCTCGCTGGGGGTCCTCGATATGATGTATACGTTGCCGGATATGTTTATGAGCGCATATGTTAGGCCTTGGACCGTCTGTGCGATGGCTGCCGTGGCTATGTTGTCGGTTATGTAGTATAGCATGAATACTATGGCGGTCGACGATATACCGAGTGAGTATAGTGCTAGCTCCCTCCCCTCGACTCTCTTGGGGATGTAGAGGCTTGCCAGGGACTGTACTATGGGGTTCACTGCCAGGGCCAGGGCCGTCTCTACTAGGCTCAAGCCGAGTATCTGGTTGAACAGTATCGCTAGGATAGAGTATACTCCCGTGGCTAGGGTGTTTCTACCCACGAGCCCGGCTAGCACGAGCCATACGCTCGCCGGTATTCTCCTCAGAGCCTCGCTGAAGTCTATCCTCGACTGGACCCTGGGGTAGTCTGTGGCGTGGGAGATTAGGGCTGCTATGAGGCTTATCGCCGCCGCCGAGTAGAACATGGGTTTGAACCCTAGGTACTCTATGATTAGCCCTCCGAGCACGGAGCCTAGTGACATCCCGGAGGCCATTATGAACGCATTGGAGCCTACTCCCTGGGAGACTCCGAGTGCGAGGCTCAGGGCTCCCAGTGCCACTGGGATGGCCGCTGATAGGCCGAGTGCCTGGACTACTCTCACCGCCATTAGGGGGAGTGGCTCTACTATGTGGGCCATGAGTAGTATCGAGGCGGCGTTGAGAAGCATGCCCGTGGAGGCGATTATGCTGGGCCTGCCTGTTTTGTCGGTGAGCCAGCCGGCTATTACTGTTGATGGCGTTAGGATTATGAAGTAGACTGTGGCTAGGAGTTGCACCTCCAGGTAGCTGAATCCGTGGAGTTTGACGTAGAGTGGTAGCCAGAAGCCTACACTGCCGATGGTGTACATGTAGGCGAATACTGGTACCCCGTAGACCGCCGTCTTTACCCGGTTGCCGTCCTCCATTCCAGCTCCCTTGGCGCCGCGTCGCTCGGAGCCATGCCCCTGATATATCGGTTATAGTTATAATTATTCCTTGTCCCAGCGGTCCCGGGACTCCTCCCGCCGAGCACCTAATCTAGCACGGGCCCCCACTACTGTAGACGAGCTGGGAGGGAGCGTGGAATGGCTTCGGGGAAGACTGGGATACTCCTGGTGGCAGTGCTCCTATTATCAACGATGGCATACCCTATAAACAGCTACATCGCCCACACGAGCCAGGCGGCAGGCGTTGTAGATGGGAAACCGCTGGCGGAGTCCAGGCTAGCCGCCAGACTATACATTAAAAAGATATCAATGATTATAAATAAGACTCTTGCACTGGCCAACAAGCACAATATAACCATTCCAGAGGCGATGCATGACCGTATAAACGATTCGATAACCCTGCTTGAACGAGCCGAGAGGGCCCTCGATGAGGGCCGGATTAAGGACGCGGTCAGACATGCCACGATAGCCTCTCAGAGGTTCATGCCGGTGGTTAGATACGTCTGGAGCCACCTGGAGCCGAAATATAAGGCCGAGGCGGAGAAGACACTGCTACTCAGGGCAATAGCGGCTAGAGAGATGGTACTCAGCCGCCTCTCCACCATGATAATCAACCTAAACGTGAGCGGGCCACAGGTCGATAGGCTCAAGGCGGGCATCGAGAAAGTAAACGCTAGCCTGGAAGAGGCCCGCCGCGCCGCAGAGAATGGGGATCTGGGAAAGGCTAAGATAATCCTGAGAGGCGCAGACTACTCGATTAGAAGACTAACGAGGCTCGTCTACATGGAGTTATCCGGGAGATTGCACCTAGTCAATGCACACCTCCAGGCATTAAAGAGGCTTGACATCGGGCTGGAGAGGATCACGGAAGGCCTAAATGAGACGATGAAGCTGATTGAAGAGGACAACGCTAGCGTGGCAGTACTCCGCCTAGACTCGATCCTCAAGGAGCTATCCAGGCTAGAGGCATTCCTGTCACGGGTAGAGTATAGGTTGGGGGCTAGGACAGGCTATAGCAACTATACGAGCCTCCTCGAAGCGCTAGTCGAGTCGGTGAACGAGAGCATAGCCTATATAAACGCTTCAATAGAGTCGCTTGAGGAGAACAATACGAATGCCGCCAGCGCCTACATAGCGCTAGCCGTTGACACGCTAACAAACGCCACAGAGGAGATAAGGGAGTCCGCGTTTACTAAGCAGGCTATAGAGCACGTGAGGAAGATAAACACCGCAACCATGAGGATGAGGAAGCTCGTGGCAGTCGAACGGGCTAGGGTGTACTCGGTGGTCTCCGTCGAGATAGACAGGGACATGGCAAGACTACGCCACCTACTGGCCTCGCTCGACGGGGGCAACGTGTCTAGAGAGGAGGTGGTCCACGAGGCGGCTAAGACCTATAGACACCTCGCCATGCTTAAGCACTCGCTCGGTTGCAAGGCTCCCCGATGGCTTATAGAGAAGATCGACCACGCCATGACTTGGATCAGGGATAACATACCCGAGGCTGTAGGCCAGAGAGGATAGATGGCCTGGAGGGTCCCTCTCAGGCTTTTAGGGCGTGGAGGCTCGCACTGCCAGCTCCCGGGTACTAGCTGTAGCCCCCGGCTTGAGGGCTCTGAGGCGATGGTAGTGCTATTGTATCTTGAGGGCTCCAGGTATATCTGCGGGGAGAGGGGTAGTCTTTGCCGGCCCGTGCAGAGACCCTGCTCTACAGCCTAGCCATGTACACCATTATATTTATATCAATATTTTATGGTATTGTCTCGTACTCCCTCCACGGCTATAACGAGTGTAGCCTAGTCCTACTACACGTCTACCCCGATGGAAGCGTTCTCGTAGAGGAGAGAATAGAGGTGGATAACGCGCCGTCGAGCGTAACTGTCGATTTGCTGGGCCCTGCCCTCTATTTGAGCGCTGTAGACGAAGGCGGGACCCCTCCCCCCATAGAGTATAATGATACTACAGCTGTGATAGACACGTACGCTAACGGCAGTATAACCCTCTCCTACTATACACTAAACCTCACCCGTAAGGAGGGGACCCTCTGGATCCTAAGGGTGGATACGGAGTGCGATACCATTGTAGTGCTATCGGACCCCATAGTACCCGTCGAGATGGAGCCCACCCCAGCGCCCGTTTCCGTTGGTAACGTGACGGGGTTCGAGTTCGAGGATGGAGTGGTCTATGTGAAGTACTACGTTCTACCCAGTTCCATCGCGTCTAGGGTTCAAGGCTCCCCCAGAGGCTATGGAGCGGCGACTAGCGGAGGCGCTAGCGTGTTTCCGGGGCCCTGGCATAAATATATAGCTATAACAGTTTTATTTATAACTATATTTATTGCTTCATGGGTTCTCTATAGACGATACGTTAAGAGGCTAGGCGGAGTCAAAGTCGATACAACAGGTACAATAACGAGGCAGCTAGACGACAGGGATACCGCCATCCTAAAAGCGCTAGAAGCCGGGCCTAAGACCGCTACCGAGATAATGCAGGAGACGGGGATACCCAAGACGCCCCTGTACAGGAGGCTGAAAAAGCTGGCCGAGGCCGGCTATATCGAGGCCGTCGATGAGAGAGGCGTGAGAAGGTATAAGTTGAAGACACGCTAACTCCTCCTCCGGGGCTCCGACGTTGAATGACTACAGGAAGGTAGAGGTCCTAGGGGCTGTACTAGAGGAGTTCCGGAAGCCGTTCCGGATACGCAGGTTCGAGCACCAGGTACCAGAGGACTGGGTAGAGGTAGAGGTCAAGGCCGTAGGCGTATGCGGTAGAGACCTAGTGGTGTGGAAGGGCGGCTTCTCTAACCTAAACCCTCCTCTACTGTTGGGCCACGAGGTCTTCGGGCTATACAATGGGGAGCCGGTCGGCGTGTTCCCGGCTATCGTGGCATCCAGCGAGTGTAGGAGTAGGATGGAGAGGGACCCCAGCGCTATATGTGGTGTGGGAGAGGTGTTTATACTCGGGGAACAGGTACCCGGCGGGTACGCTGATAGGGTATACGTCCCCGAGTGGAACCTCGTCAGGCTTCCAGACGACGACTTCGAGAAGTATGCGGCCGCCACCTGCGGGGTCGCAACCCTCATGCACGCCGCCAGGGCGGCCAGGGTGTCGGCGGGGGAGAGGGTTCTCGTAACAGGCGCCAGTGGTGGCGTAGGGATCCACGGGATACAGTATCTTAAAGCTATCGGCGCCGAGGTGATAGCATACACTAGGAGTAGTGAAAGGGCTAGGATCCTTGAAGGGCTCGGCGTTACAGTAGTTACGAGCCTAGACTTCTACAGGCGATACGGCCGCGTAGATGTCGTTATGGAGCTCGTGGGCAAGTATACTTTCAACGAGTCCATGAGGGCTCTAAGGCCCCGAGGAAGGCTAGTCCTCATAGGCAACATCTCAGGGGAGCCCGTGCCGATTGAGAGGCCCGCCCTGCTAGTCATGAGGGAGCTGGAGCTACATGGAACCGCCGCCTTCTCCAAGAAAGAGTACGAGGCTAGCATAAGGCTGATAGGCGAGGGCCTCGTTAAGCCCTTCTACCGCGTGTTCCGCCTCGACGATATAAACGAGGCCTATAGGGTCGCGCTGGAGGGGGAGCTCACCGGGAGAGCGGTTCTAAAGCCCTAGCCCCGGCAGAGGGATACGAGGCCTTCATCAACCGCCCTCCCCAGGCTCTCGGATACCTTGAAGCCCCTGGGCTTGCTTGGCGGCGTCTTGGTCACGCCCGTGAGAACCAGTAGTGAGTCCATCCCTCTGGCTAGGGCCATCTCTATGTCGATCTCTATCCTGTCTCCCACGAGGAGGGGGTTGCGGGGGTTCCCGGCCTTCTCTAGTGCGAGGTCTAGTATCCACTGGCCGGGTTTCCCGGCGTTGTAGTCGGCTTTCCTGCCGGTTGAGGTCTCTAGGAACGATACTAGGGCTCCGGCCCCCGGTATAGTGCCCTCCGCCACAGGGTATGCGGGGTCCCTGTTGGTTACTAGGAAGAATGCGTTGTTCTCTGTCAGGGCCTTGTGCGCCGCCATCAGCTTCCGGTAGTTCAGGTGCCTGTCTAGCCCCACTACTACTGTATCGGCGTATCGCCATTCGGTTACTCCGAATATAGTGTGGCCGGCGTTGTTTAGCTCCTCTACCAGCCCCTCCTCGCCCACAACGTATACCCTGGAGGGTCCCTTCTCCCTTAGGAGCCATTCGGCTGCGCTGTAGGCGCTGTTCACCACCATTTCGATGCCTATGTCTCTTCCGATGGCGTTGCTTAGTAGTATAGAGTATGTTTTCCTACTCCTCGTTGCATTGTTTGTTAGGAAGACTACCTGTACCCCCTTGTCTATGGCTTCGCGCACCACCTTTATGTTCTCGTCTATGAGGGTCCCCTCCAGCCATATCACGCCGTCTACGTCCAGTATGAGCGCGTCGTAGCACCCTCCAGGCATGCGTACCCTATCCCTCCTTTACGCTCTCCACGATCCTCTCTATGAAGGTATCCAGGTGATCCTCGCTTATCCTAGCACTTGCATAGGTCTTGCTCCCGCCGCCCCGGCCTCCGAGCTCGCCCGCTATCTCCCTGACCAGGCGGCCTAGGTCTGCCTCGGCCTTCCTACCAGAGGCCACCTCTACCTGGACTAGACCGTCTCCAACTCTATAGTATAGGATCGCTATGCCATCGTCTACCTCGTCTGTTAGCTTCCTGAGTACATCTTGGATAGTCTTTCTATCTGGCTCCAGGGCCTCCCTCGCCACTATCTTCCTCGACTTAAGCTCCTCTATCAACTCCTTGAGCCACAGCTCCCTGTACCTCTTGAGCACGTCCTCCTTCTCACGGTAAGATTCCAGGAGGCTCTTTAGACGCGACTCGACTTGGCTGGGCTCCGCGGCTAGTAGGCCTGCTATGTTGTTTATCCTCTCCTCGTAGTCCGAGGCCACCTCGTAGACCCTAGTCCCCGCGACATACTCCAGCCTGACTATACCGTCCTGTATCTTTGAGGCGGAGACTATCTTGATGGCCCCCGCCTCGCCCGTGTTCTTCAGGTGGGTCCCCCCGCAAGCTTCTATGTCCCAGTCCTTTATCTCGACTAGCCTTATCGTGGGGGTCATTGGGACCCCGCCTTGGTATATCCTGAACCCGTATCTCTCCTCTGCCTCTGTTCTGGGCAGTTCCAGGAATCTCAGGGGACGCCTGTCGTCTACAACCATGTTGGCGAGGGCTTCTATCTTCTTTAGCTCTTCCCTGGTCAATGGCTTGTGGTGTGTTATGTCTAGCCTGGCCTTCTCGGGAGTTTTCTCCGCCCCGGCCTGCCAGACGTGGTTTCCTAGGACTCTGCGCGCGGCTCCTAGTATGATGTGGGTGCTTGTGTGGTGTCTCATCAGCCTATACCTCCTGGCCCAGTCTATGACGCCTCTAACAGTGGAGCCGGGTTTGACCTTGGGCTCCTCCCCTAACACGTGCACGACTACATCTCCCACCTTCTCGACGCCGACGACGCGTATCTCTCTTGACCCCGCGATTATTACTCCGGTGTCGTGGTATTGGCCCCCTCCCGTGGGGTAGAATATCGTCTGGTCCAGTACCAGGTATTTGTTCTTAGAGGCTACTACCCTGGCGGTGATCTCCCTCTTGTAGGGGTCCTCGTAGTATACCTTACGTGTAGGGGGTAGTTGTCTGGCCCACTCTATTATGTCCTGGGGTAGCCGTGTCTTTTCAGTGGCTTTGCGTAGTTTTCCTGGTGATTTGTGTCTTGAGGCTACTATGCTGTAGAAGTTGTGGGGGATCTCTACTGTTATCCCCTTCTTGGCGGCTATCTCTGCCACTATCTCTGGTGGTATGCCGTTGCTGTCGTAGAGCTTTATGAGGTCGTCAATAGATAATTGTTTTTTACTTTTTAGTATTTTCCTTATTATACTCTCGCCCTTCCTGATAGTCTCCTTAAACCTCTTCTCCTCCAATGTAACAGCATCGAGTATATAGTCCCTATTCTCCAAGAGCTGGGGGAAGTCGCCCCTCCAATAGCCTATCTGCATATCGACCAGATCGGCTAGAGGGACCCCAGCATTCAACAGACGTAGCTGGCGTAACGCCCTCCTTATAACCAGCCTCGCCAGGTATCCCTCGCCCGTATTGCTCGGGACTATACCATCTCCCAGCATCAAGGCTATCGTCTTAGCATGGTCGAGTACACTATACAACCTGGCCTCCCTGGTTAACACCTCTACAACGGCGTCAACATCGATCCCAGTATACCTTGATACCCTTGCGTAGTATGATTCAAGGCTACGCGGGTCCTCAGGGTCAAGGTTCCCGGCGGCCCTGAAGGCGCCCCATAGGAGCTTCTCCTCTGGCTCCTCTACTCCAAGCAACTCCCTGTACTTCCCCACGAGGTCGCCGAATATCGCCTGGAAGGCTGTCGGAGCCTTCTGGGTGTACCACGCGATCCTCTCCACACCGTATCCAGTGTCCACTATCTTGAGGGGGATCTCCTCGTACCTGCCGTCGACCACCTTGTACTTCATGAATACAAGGGTCGCCAGCTCTAGGCCCCCCACCGTGACCTCGAAGCTGGGGCCAGCGTTTCCGCCGCCCTCCCACCAGGACTCTTTAAATACTATCTGGTCCTCCGGTATGCCTAGCCTCTTGGTGAAGAACTCGAAGGCGTATCTGACTGTCTCCTCCTTCCAGTAAACTTTCTTATCTGGGTAGTTGAAGGCGTGGTGTGCGGCCATCTCGAAGCTGGTGAGGTGCCTACCGATTGTCACGCCAACGTTGTCGATGTCCTCTAGCCTTACGCTGGGTTGGCTGATCACGAGGGGATTAGCCGGTGGAGGTACCAAGCCGCTTGTAACGTGGGGCTGGAATACGACGATGCTGGCGATTGTGAGGTAGAGGTCTTCCCTCCACCGGGCTACCACGGGCCTTGGCTTAACGGGCGTGTGCCCATTCTCCTCGAAGAAGGATATGAATTCGCGGCGCGCCTCCCCTACTGAAAGGGGCTTGCTGGCGGGGATCTTGTCGAACCAGTAGTCGACGCAGGGAGTATCCTGGGGCTCCTCGAACTCTGGGTTCAGAGTCCAGAAATACTCGCCCCTACACCTCTTCCCCTCCTTCCTCGTGAACCCGTTTTCCCTGAAGAACTCTAAGTTGTATTCCTTTGGGTCTGCCTTGGCATCCATATCTTGTTCTCCCTAGGATGGGCTTGTATGGATGGGGGAAATTAATGAGTGAATTAAGGATGTATGGTTTGTGGCCGTGCCTAGAAGCCGAAGAGGCCTCCTAGGCCCTCGCTGAGATCGACCTCTTTCTCCTCCTCTTCCTTCTCCTCTTCTTCCTCCTTCTTCTCCTCCTCCTCGGCGGCCGCCTCGGCTGCTGGGGCCGCGGCTGGGGCTGCGGCTACCGCTGCCACCGGGGCTGCTGCCGCGCTCTTGAGCACCTCTTCTAGGTTGATTTCGCCTAGGCTTGCCACCAGCATCTTTACCTTGGCTTCATCGACTTGGAGTCCTAGGGCTTCTATCACCTTTTTGAGGTTGTCCTCGTTTAGCTCCTGGCCTGCGTAGTATAGGGCTAGTGCCGCGTGGATGTATGCTTTACCTTCCTGGGCCATCTTCGTCCACCCCTTACACGCTATCCCACCAAGCGGAGCCACGGTTAGAATATAAAAATCATACCTGGGGTTAGAAGCCGAAGAGGCCTCCTAGGCCCTCGCTGAGATCGACCTCTTTCTCCTCCTCTTCCTTCTCCTCTTCTTCCTCCTTCTTCTCCTCTTTCTCCTCGCTGGCGGCTTCGGCTGGCGGTGGGGCTACTGGTTGTGGGACCTCCTCTATGCCTAGTTCCTTTGCCTTGTCTCCTAGGGCGGCGATGACTGCTAGGGCCTCCGCTGAGGCCTTGCCTACCACGTATTCTGCCACGTCTGGCGTTAGGAAGCCGGTCTCGCCTGCCAGCGCCCTTACAGCGGTTTCGGCTGTGAGTAACGCTGCCTCCACGGCCTCGGGTACCGGCAGGTAGACTATCTCGGCTGCCAGGCCTAGCGCCTCCTTCGCCGCTTCCAGCACGTCGTTCTTGACCTCTTCTAGGTCTACCAGAAGCTCTTCTCTGGGTATCACTACTCCTCTATCGTATACGGCCGCTAGCTTAAGGCCTACTTCGAACGGCATTATGCCCAGCTGTTGTAGCAGCCCTGCTAGGTCTGTGCTTATCGTGTCTCCGGGCTTCGCGACTACCGTGTCCTTCTTTATGTAGACGGTGCCCTTCCTGATCTCGTAGGGGATCCTCAGCTTCCCGAACACGCTTAGCATTGGGCCTGGCGTTATGCCCGTGTCGCCCTCGGGGACGACTATCTCCTTGTCGGTGACCTGTCCTGGCTTCGCTGGTATGGGCACCTTCTCCTGCTCTATGAGCCTGGCCATCTTGAACGGGTTCATGTCTGTGAAGAGGAGCATGGTGGGCCCGGTTATGTACTTCTCTATCTTCTCCTTGTCTATCCCGGCTCTCTCAGCGGCGAGTAGGATTAGGTTCTTCTTGGCCACCTTGAACACTATCTTTTTCCTGAATTTCTTCCTGATCAGCTGTAGCTGCTTTGTAGGCATCCCGGTCAGGTCAGCTATACCGACTACAGGGTACTTCTTGAAGTTCTCTTCCAGCTCCGCTACGACCCTCTTCTTCCACTCCGGGATCTCTCTCTCCTTCTTCGCGTGTAGAGCCTCCATACTCATCCCATACCACCTCCGAGCCCTAGAATACTACTTGGACCGGCGGCCCCATTGTCTTCTTGACGTAGAGCTTGGCGATCTTCTGCCTGCCCAGTTTGCCCTCGACGGTTGACAGCACCGCCTTTATGTTATCCGCTATGTCCTCGGGCTCCATGTCCTCGGTACCGACTCTAACCATTATCTGGGGCTGGTTCTTAGTCCTAACCCACACTGCCGTCTTGAACCTGTTGACCACAGCTTCTATATCGGCATTGGGGGGTACTGGGGTCGGCGCCTTACCCCTAGGGCCTAGGGCGGGGCCGAGGGTCCCTCCGGCCAGTCCCATGAGGGGGGCCATTACTAGTACCCAGTCGCACTTCTTGGCCAGCTTCTTTACCGCCTTCTTGTTGCCCCTGAGCTTCTGTAGGTCTTCCCTGTTCAACACTGTGAGTCCTAGGGCCTTCGCCTTTACCTCCATGTCCCCCTGGGCCACGACGCATATGTTCGGCTCCTTCGGGATCTTCTTGGGCAGATAGACTATCTCCCTTATCCTGCCCTCAGGACTCTTCAGGTCGACGTCCCTTAGCACGATTACGAGGTCGACGCTCTGTTTAAACCTCCTGGGCTTGCCTAGGGCTAGGGCCTTTGACACAGCCTCCACGATCTTGCCATCAACCGACACTCTTCATGCACCTCTCGGCGGGCCCCCGAGTGGAGCCCTCCTCCCCGAGGCTACCCCGGGGAGTCGGTTAGTGAGAATCCCGTTGTGGGGGGTTTAATAGTTAGTGCCTGTGAGCTACTCTTCCTCCTCCTTTTCCCATTCCTCCTCGTATTTCGCTAGTACAGCGTCGTAGAGTCCCTCTTCGATCTCTCTAGTCACTTGTTTCGGATCCTTACCGTCTACTGTTATGCCTATGCTCCTGGCCGAGCCGAGGATTGTCTTGACCCCGGCCTTGAGGGTCTTCGCTAGTAGCTGGGGCTTCTTTTGGAGCGTGATCTCGATTATCTTCTCGATTGGCAGGTCGCCTATCTTTTGGTGCATGGGGTCTCCCGGCGGCTCCTTCGCGCCCACGGCTTTGAGTAGGAGGGCTGTTGTCGTAGGTATGCCTACCTCGATCCTATACTTCTTCGTCTTAGTGTCGACTATTATCTTGACTGGTATCGTCATTCCCTCGAACTGCTTTGTCTTCTCGTTTATCTCGTCGACTACCTGCTTCACGTTTAGGCCCATCTGCGAGAGCATCGGCCCCAGCGGGGGGCCTGGCCTTGCCTTACCCCCTTCTATCTGTACAGTCACAACCTTCTCTGCCGGCATCGTGCTCCACCTTACACCACGTGGGGAGGCTAGATAACCGCATTTTAATACTATCCCCGAGCCATCACGATGGGGTTGAGGGCTTGAACAAGCTGGAGACTCTCCAGGAGAGGCTCCTCGCCGTCAAGCTTCTAAGAGCGGCTAGGGCGTTCTACAAGCTCTCGTACCTCGCCTCCAAGACCGGGGTCGATGCGACTCTACTATCGAGGTACTCCAAGGGGCATGTGCTCCCAGGCCCCCTGCAGGCTAAGAAGCTGATTGAGGGGCTCAGGGAGGCCGTTGACCTGCCCCGCCTGATTCTTGAAGAGG
Source organism: Candidatus Thermodiscus eudorianus (assembly GCA_015521085.1). Classification (NCBI taxonomy): domain Archaea; kingdom Thermoproteati; phylum Thermoproteota; class Thermoprotei; order Acidilobales; family Acidilobaceae; genus Thermodiscus; species Thermodiscus eudorianus (SeqCode). The sequence goes on along the minus strand of WAOW01000001.1, from coordinate 6,929 downwards.
CTAGGACGCCGGGGGGCATGATAGACACAACCCTCCCCCTGATGAATAGGGACCTCCTGGCACTGGTGCTTGTGGAATTCTATCTTAGGTGGAGGGACAAGGGCGTGGATAAGATACTGGTCCCTGAGACGAGCGGCGTCATACTGGCCTCGGGTATGGGCCAGATGCTTGATGTCGACGTTGTAATCGCTCGTAAGAGGAAGACAAGCCCTGGCCTAAGGTGGATAGAATCCCATATAAGTGTCCCCCCGAATATAAGCAGGGCATTCTACATCCCCTTCGGCAAGATAAGGAGGACGGATAGAGTCCTGGTAGTCGACGACCTGGTCAGATCGGGTTACACCCTCGCCGCCGCTAAGCAGCTAGTAGAGGCTGTTGGCGCGGAGGTGGCTGGCGTAGTGTCGCTTATAGTGTTCGGGTCTGGCTGGGGCAAGGTCTCCGGGATAGAATCGGTCGACTCTATAGTGTATATAGAGTGACTCCTCTCTAGACCTCCTCTTTCACCGGCCTAACCTGCTCTAATGGAACCGTTATGATCATCCTGAAGTCCGACTCCAGGAGGACCAGGTCCACCTCTCCCCGGGTCTCGTAGACCTCAACCACCTTACCCTTCATACCCCTGAACGGCCCACTTATTATCTCGACGACCTGGTCCTTTGAAACAGTTGGGACCTCGACGACTGGCGCGGCAAGCCTGACGGCCTCCTCCTTCTTTATTAGGACGGGCCTCCTCCTCTTTACATCCCGCAATCCTCGGACAAGGTCGAATAGATCGCCCGGGCTCCCGACTTCTACCACAATCGTGCCTCTGAGGTCTGGGGGCACGATTATACTCCTTATATCGAGCCCCATGGCTATAGTCCTCTGCCTTAGTATCAGGGCGACCCTCTCCTCGGTCCCCCCCGTCACATATACCGCGTAGAACCTTGAAGGGCGAGCCTGCTCGTCCATAAACCCTTCACCCGTCCTCCTCAGCTGGTGAGTAGTACGTAGACTAGGTGTATGATGTAGGCGATCCCCCCTACTAGAGTGAAGCCTAGGAAGTTCAGCTTGGTTAGCAGCATGAACTCTTCCTCGTCGGGCCTCCTAGCGAGGACCAGTATCCTCTTCCAGGCGTTGATGTACTCCCTGATCTTGTCCTTCACCGTGATCCACCGTTTCCATCGCGTCTAGACGGCTTCCTCGAACTCTGTTGGATCTATGTCGGCATTAATTAGTTTCGCAAAGTACTCCCTCCTCAAGCTCCTGTACTCGACGAGGCCCCGGGGATACTTCTCCCGCCACACACGCGCGCGATACCTGTAGACCCGCGTCTCCTTGTCCAGCCAGCAGTCGGGCCATAGGCCTGCTTTTACACAGGTCTCTGAGAGGAATGTTGTCTTGTCCCACACGTGATCTACGGGCACGCTGGGCAACAGTAGGCCGGCGTAGGGAGGACGCTCCACGACGAGGCCGTCGCGCCCTATCAAGATGTTCCTCCGCCTCTCCTCGGGCGTGTCGCCTAGGTATTCGAAGTCTGATAGGACTGAGACCTCGAAGGTCACCTGGTCGAGCTCGTACTCCTCCATGGGCGGGAACCTAGGGTCGTGGAAGGCGGAGTTCAGGGTCGACTCTATGACGGCGTCTATAAGGGGTTTCACGGGTCTTGTAACGCCTATGCACCCCCTCAGCTCCCGGTGGTCCTCGCCGTAGAAGGTTTCTATCGTTACGAAGACTGCCCCCGGCCTTAGGAGTAGGGGGTCCACCTCGCTCGGCCTGCTGGCTCTACCCTTCCTGAAGTACTCTTCGAGGACTCGCCTGGCGAACCGGACTAGGAATTCTCCATGCTCGTGTGAGAGCTCCTCCGGGTCAACGGGGTCTCCCTGCATTTCTAGCCACCTCCGCGAGCTCTAGGGCCTCCCTCGCCACACGCCTTATATTGCGCCAGTGGCCCCCCTCCCAGTATACCCTGCCGCAACGGGGGCATAAGTAGAATGTATCATAGCGTTGTAGGGCGCCAGGCGGGACCCTGTCTTTCACCTTCTCCTTGTCCCTAACGACCACTAGGGGCGAGTTGCACTCGGGGCACCTGCTCCTGGAGGGGTCTGGTTCAAGCTTTATCCCGGCTTTCAGGACGAGCTCCGCAAGCCTCTCCCCGATTTTATCGGTCGAGATATACACCGCCTTCACCTTCCGCTTCCTGGCTCTAACGTAGAGGCCCCAATCCCTGGTCAACAGTGTCCTACCTGTCCTTGAGGCTATGTTTAAGAGCTGGTAGTCGGTGTAGTTCCTTGAGTATAGGGTGTCGTAGCCGAGGATCCGCAGCCACCTAGCTACCTCTCCCAGCATGGTATCGGCTACAAACGCTTGCCCCGTAGACTCTTTGCCCCTTGATTCGTCTTTATCCATAGCCCTAGTCCTCCCTTAGCCCGCTAGTGCTCCCCGCGCTAAATAGGTATCACTACTAGTAGCGGTGATATAATCTCTTGATTAGGAGACGGTTTACCGTGTAATCTTGCTACCCAGCGATACGGCGGCCTTCCTCGACGCGTAGAACAATAACGAGGTGGAGATTACGCCGAATATACTAAGGAATAATCCGGGTATCCAGGTGATAGCCGCTATCGTAAACAGGCTCCGCGGCGGCACTGGGTATCCTCTATCGTGGATCTCCCCTAGAAGGTATATAAAGTAGCCCAGCCCCAAGGCCCCTATCACTATAAGAGCCATGGAAGCAAACGAGAAGAGCGCCGCTAACCCCATGAGGGGGGAGACAATCATCAATATGAAGGCTAGTAAGGCTAGGCCTAGCCCCCCGATAACGATCTTCACTATAGTCAGGGCTACGCCATAGGTATGGCGATCGTATTCGCTAAAGTATTGTGCCGCGTCGTAGGCAACTATAACTGCGTATAACGCTGTTACAAGAGCGATAAAGGCTAGTATGGGATTACCGAAATCCGTTAACCATCCCAGCGACGCAATCTTACGGCTATGTAGTAGAAGACTATCTATTAATTTAATAATATATGATATTAGGATTAAAAGGGAGAACTTGGCGACCTCGCTAAAGCCGGACGCAAGCAAGACGTAGACCCTAACCCTCTTAACCCCATAACCGTTGTCCGCCCTAGACACTCCGAGACACCGCAGCCATCGACGAACTCCCATTTTTATATCCTAAGGGGGATATAATATTATTAGATACAGCAGGTTTACTATCCGATACCGCCCATAATCTTATGCATGGGACAACGTTAATCCTTCCGAGAAACGATATTATAGAGGAGCAGTCAGCCGCGGCGAGAACCCCACCGATTAAAATACACAGCCTCATCTAGGCTCATCCGAGGCTCTTTCACTTTATATTCACCGGGCAGGCCAACGGGGATTATTGTCTCGATAGTGTAATGCCCTGGCACCCCTAGAATCGACGCAATAGCCCTCGGATTAGTCGGTGTATACGTTAACGATGCCAAGCCCTTCTCCTCAAGCGCCAGGAGTAGGTAACCGACGGCGAGCCAAACGCTCTCCCTGGAATAGGGCGCTCTCTTATCGGCTAATACTACAATCAAGTACGGAGCAGTGGTAAGGAATTCCTTCCGCCAAGTTATACCGTGGTCTCTCAGCCACTTCTGGAACCATTCCGGTATAGACTTACTTTCGTGTAGCTTCCTCTCCCATAATTCAGCAATTCGCCTGATCTCCATCTTTATATCGGGGTCGTCTATGATGATGAAGCGCCATGGCTGTCGGTTGGCGCCGGAAGGTGCTTGTAGAGCCGTCTCTATAGCGTAGAGGATATCTTCTAAGGGTATAGGCGTAGTAGAGTACTTCCTAATACTCTTCCTTTTCCTCGCGAGTTCTAGAACGCCCATAGCTATTGCAACCCTCATTTTATGCACGTTAGCTCTCCTTAAAGGCAAGCATACAGGGATGCTATCACTCCTCCCCTCACTCTGCTATTCTTACGAGTCAGCCTGGGGGAACCGATATATTAAATAATTAATAATATAATTAATAATATCTCTAAGAGTGTGGGTTCTGCAGGTCAGCATCCACAGAGAGGCCAGCGTAGGCTAGAGCCGAGATCGCAGCGACCAGCGCGTCAGTAGCGTAGTAGTGGGGGCCCTGCCAGTATGAGGCTCCTCCCCAGGTATAGCAGGGCAAAGACCTAGACCCCTCAGTTTCCCCCGCCATCCCCACAATATCTAGAGACACCAATATAATCAGCGAGAAGCCTAGGGAGACTCCCGGTGCCTGTCGTGGCCATGGAGAGAATGCTACTAGCCACCATTATAGTACTTGCCGTCGTGGTTGCCGGTACCCTTGCACTACTAGCAGGAAGGAGCGAAAGTGGCGTTTCCACCACAACATCCAACACCATAGTAGAGACGACCACGACCTCGGGCAACTCGTCGCAAACTACCTCTGGAGGCGCCACTCCACCCTGGAGACCGGATGGTGTAATCAGCCCTGGCGAGTACCCCAGGCACGAGTCGTTCGGTAGTGGAGCCATAGAGATCTATTGGAAGATTGAGAATGAAACACTCTACATGGCGCTCATGGGTAGGACCACCGGCTGGGTTGCGATAGGCTTCGAGCCAAGCCGGGCAATGGCAGACGCGGACATTGTCCTAGGCTACGTAACAGACAATGGAAGCGTTATAGTTCAGGACGAATATAGCCTCGGCGAGACCGGCCCCCACAAGCCAGATACCATTCTCGGCGGCCAGTACAACATACTCGCCAGTGGAGGCGCTGAGCACGATGGAGCTACAATTATAGAGTTCAGCAGACCCCTACGAACAGGAGACTCCTACGACAAGAATCTCGCGTCAAAAACAACCGTGGCCATAATATGGGCTATAGGCTCCAGCGACGACCCGAGAAGCATCCACGTCGAGAGGGGACACGGCGCTCTTACCCTTAGGCCCTAAGGCGATAGGCAGAGGCCCTCAGACTGTATTTTTACTCGACCTCCAACCAGCTAGGGTGTGCGGGTGCACGGCTTGAGGGTCGATCTTGATGGGCTATTGCTGGTATTCACGGGCGGGGGTCTAGGCGCTCTAGCACGCTGGATTACCAGCGAGTGGGTCCAAGAGAGGGTGTCTGGTAGCCTCTTCCCATGGGGCACCCTAGCAGTCAATGTGGCTGGTAGCTTTCTGCTTGGCTTTATAATGGGCGCAGCACTACTCCATGGAGCCTTCACCAGGGACGAGAGGCTCTTCGCAGCGACAGGCTTCGCCGGGGCGTTCACGACATTTAGCACATTCATGTACGAGACACTGGTGCTCCTAGGTGAAGTGTCGCCTACCCTTGCATTGGCCAACCTCGCTGTCAGCATAATATTCGGTCTTACAGCAGCATATGTGGGATACGTGGTGGCAGGCCTTGTCTATGGATGACATGCCTAGGTGGATGAGGCTCCGCATCTACATTGGCGAGAGTGACAGGCTCAAGGGGAGACCTCTCTACCTGCATATACTCACCCTGCTGAGGGACCGCGGCGTGCGAGGCGCGACCGTTTACAGAGGGATAGCTGGTTACGGGAGCCATAGCCTCATACACACGGCGAGCGTGCTTCGGCTGAGCGAGGATCTCCCTATCGTTATAGAGGCTGTAGACGAGGCCGAGAAGATCGAGGAGGTGCTACCCGAGGTAGAGGATCTAGTCGAGGAGGGCTTAATAACCGTTGATCCGGTCAGACTCGTCTACTACGGCCACCGCAGGACTGGGAGGAGCGAGAAGAGAGACCTTAGATAGTCGCATAAAACCCGGGGATCCAACACTCTCATCCAAAGCTTCATGAGCAGTCAGAAGTCATAGCCTCGCCTGCCCATGTAACCAGTATGGCTTGTCCAAATTCATAAATTCATGCACTCACACATGATAATCCTATTTAATCCTACTAATAATATTTCAATATTATTAATTGTACCTTGATGCTCGTTTGAGCTCGCCTAGGAGCCCCCCCCGGAGGACATATAGGCGCTGTCTGTAATTGGGTCTAGGACCTCCGTCTCCTATGTCTCACTCCCCTACGGTGAGGGTCTATAGGTTCTCAGCAGCCACTGCTTTGGCGAGTCTCTTGTCGGTTGTAATAGATACTAGATACTTGCAGTTCGCGTAGTGTGCTGAGGCTATCTGTAGGGCATCTGCACTGTATATGTGGTGCTTCAGCACGAGCTCGGTAGTCTCGTGGATCCTGGTGAGAGGTATTTGTACTAGCTTCAACCTTAGGAGCCCTGCGAGGATGCGGGACCCGCGTAGGAGGGCTCTCAACAAGCGCTTAGCGCTGAGGCTCCCTCTCCTCTCATACTCATCAAAGACCACTACCGCCTCTGTCACGTTCCAGTGGGAAGCGGCTATTACCGCCACTCCCCGGTAGGCCCTGCTGTATATACTGTCGACTGCCTCGCTACCTGGCTCCTATCCAGTTTAAAGAGGGGGAGGAAGTCTTAGTTAGGATAGAGAACCTTGAGGATAGGAAGAAAATCATCGAAAAGTTCTATGAGAAACGTGGTAATGCGCCAAAGGAGCTTCTAGATGAATTCATGTTGGAGTCCGAGGCCCAGTGATACTGCGTCGACACTAATGCCCTAGCCTACAGGAACCGCTTATCGCTTCAACATCCTAAGCATGTGCTTAGGGCTAGGATATGTCTGAGGTTATTAGAGTGAGGTACGAGAACTGAGTTCTCAAACCACTCGAACCTCTGGATTTAGAGGAGGGAGAGGTTCTGCTAGTATCGATTAAGAATCCAGTAAGAGAGCTCTTCGGGGTTCTCAAGAGAAGGGACTTCGCAATAGACATGCTAGGGAGATACACTGAGATGCTCCACGAATTCGACATAACGGTCTTGAGAGATCATGCAGAACCCAAGGAGCTACTAGAAGCCATGAGAATATACAGGCTAACCCCAAGCGACGCTATTATAGCCTTAACCT